>NZ_JBMDWU010000269.1:0-23463 GCF_048594385.1 Micromonospora sp.
GCCCAGCACCAGCACCGGCGGGCGGCCCACCGCCGGCTCCGCCGGGCGGCCGGCGAGCAGCTGCCCCTGCGCCCGCCGGCCGGCCCGACCCAGCCGGGCCCGGTGCCGGCGGGCGTCCGCCTCGGGCAGCTCCCGGCTGAACAGTTGCCGCCGGTGCAGCCGCAGACCACCACCGAACAGCGCGGGCAGGGTGCCCAGCGGGTTGGCCCGCAACGCCGCGCCGGCCGTGGCCGCGCCGCCGAGCACCGGCGCGACCAGCACCGCCGCGCGGGCCGGGTACCGCGCCAACGCGTGCGACACCACCAGGGCGCCCGCGCCGTGCCCCACCAGCACCGCCTGCCGGGACAGCCCCGCCGCCACCTGGACCACGTCGTGGGTGTACGCCCGCAGCGTCGCCCCCGGCGCCGGTTCGCTGCCGCCGTGCCCGCGCAGGCTCATCGCGTACGCGGGGAAACCGCGCGACGCGGCGTGCTCCAGCCAGTGTTCGGCGAACGCCCACGCCCCGTGCCCGAACCCGGGGACGAACAGCAGCGGCGGACGTCCCTCCTCCAGCTCCGGGTCGACGCCGAGCACCTCGCGGCGGGCCGGACGGACCGGGTGGGCCCACTCCCGGCCCCGCATGATCCGGACCCGCTGATCGGTCGTGCCGGTCACTTGCCCTCCAGCTCGTCGAGGGCGCGCTGCACCGCGCGCAGGTAGTCGACGTGGCCCACCTCGAACCAGTGCCGGCTGCTGTCCTTGACCTTCCCCGCGTACCGCTCGCCCGCGCCGGCCGCCGCCCGCGAGGCGAACGCGGCGGCCCGCTGTGGCTGCTCCCGGCGCAGCCGCAGCGACCGGGCGAAGAGCACGGTCTGCCAGTGCGCCAGGGTGAACAGCCCCGAGTCGGGCTGCAACAGCCCGGCCACCGCCAGCGTCGGGTGGCCCGGCGGGAACGCGTGCAGCCACAGCCGGGGGCGGCCCGAGCCGTCGGCGTCGCCGAGGACGCCCGGGTCGAGGAACTCGAAGCGGGGCAGGTAGCCGGTGGCGAAGACGACCAGCTCCGGGTCGATCTCCCGGCCGTCGGTGAGGGTCACCCCGCCGGGGTGGAACCGGGCCAGCTCCGGCACGGGGGTGATCTCGCCGTGGCCGACGTAGTAGACCAGTTGGCTGTTGGCGATCGGGTGCGTCTCGTAGACCCGGTGGTCCGGCTTCGGCAGCCCGAACCGGGTGAGGTCACCCACGGTCAGCCGCAGCGTCCAGTGGTAGAGCCACTGCCGCAGCCGCAGCGGCACCCGCAGCGCCAGCAGCGCGTCGTTGACCTGGTCGGCGGGACGGCCGAGGACGTACTTCGGGGCGTACCAGTAGCCGCGGCGGGTGGAGTGCCAGCAGCGGGACGCCTGCTGGGCCGCCTCGACCGCCAGGTCGCAGCCGGTGTTGCCGGCCCCGACCACCAGCACCCGCTTGCCGCGCAGCTGGGCGGGGTCCTTGTAGGACGAGGCGTGCATGACCTCGCCCCGGAACTCCTCCAGCCCCTCGTAGCGGGGCAGCTTCGGCGACCAGTTGTGCCCGTTGGCGACCAGCACGGCGGCGTACCGGGAGGTGCGTTCCGGGCCGTACCCGCCGGTGCTGCGGGTGGTCACGTCCCACCGGTCGCCGTCGACGGGTTCCACCCGTACCACCTCGGTGCCGAACCAGATGTGCCGGCGCAGGTCGAAGTGGTCGGCGTACCGCTCGAAGTAGGACAGCAGCTGGCTGTGGTGCGGGTAGTCCGGCCAGGAGTCCGGCATCGGGAAGTCGGGGAACTGGGTGAACGGCCGCGACGAGATGAGGTGGGTGCTGGCGTACACCGGGCTGCGGTCGTGCCGCCAGTTCCAGCCGCCGCCGACGCCGGTCTCCCGTTCGTAGCAGTCGACGCCGAAGCCGTGTTCGGTGAGGTTCTTGACGGCGGTGAGGCCGCTGGCCCCGGCCCCGATCACGCAGACCGTGTCGCCCCGGTCGGAGACCGGGCGGCCGTCCCGGTTCGCAGGGAGCGTCGTGGGCTCCGGTTCGGGCCGGCCGTGCTCGGTGGAGGGGGACACCGGGATTCTCCTTATGTGCGGCCAGGTACGCCGGTTCGACCGGCATCCTTCCGGGCCCCCGACCCGTTGTCCAGCCCGGCTCGCGGAGGTGTCGTGACGCGTCGCGGGACGACCCCCGGGCGGCCGTGGCGGCCGGCCCGGGGACGCTGCCGGCCGGTCAGTCGGTGACCGGCAGCAGCAGGTCGACCAGGACCGGGAAGTGGTCGCTGGCCCGGCGGGTGGTCGGGGTGTCCACCACGTCGTAGCCGACCACCTCGACCCGGGGGTCGACGAAGAGGGCGTCGATGCGGCGGCGCGGGTTGGTGCACGAGTAGGTGTGCCGGTCGGCCGCGTCGGCGGCGATCGCGGCGTCGGTCAGGCCGGCCGCCACGGTGCCCCAGGCCGGGCCGTCCGGGCCCTCGTTGAGGTCGGCCCCGAAGACCACCGGCAGGTCGCTCGCGGACAGCTCCCGCCGCAGCAGCGCCGCCTGGCCGGGCCGCTCGGCCGGGTCGGTGGACAGGTGCGAGCCGGCCAGCAGGAACCGGGCCCCGCCGACCTGGCAGCGGGCGTACGCCGCGCCGCGCAGGTGCCGGCCCGGGGTCAGCGGGAACCGCTGGCAGTGCGTCCCGGTCACCCGGACCCGCAGGCTGGTCAGCAGCAGGTTGCCCAGCGACGGCAGCCCACCGGCGGCCACCACCAGGCCGAACGAGTCGGCCAGCGTGGCGGACTTCTGCCGCCACCGCAACCGGCGCGGCGCCTCCTGCACGATCACCACGTCGGGGGCGGCCTCGCGGACCACGCTGGCCAGCGCCGCCGTGTCGTCGCGCTGGCTGTGGATGTTGTACGACACCACCCGCAGCGGCACCCGCCGGGCGTCGTTCGGGCTGGACCCGGCCGCTCCCGTCGGGGCCGGTGCCGGCGGCGCGGCGGCGGTGTCGGCGGGCGCGGGGGCGTCCGGGCGCGGGGGCGTCGGCGCGGCGCTCATCGGCGGCGGGCCAGGTCGGCGGCACCGATGACGCCGGCGCTGTTGCCCAGCTCGGCGGGCCGCACCTCGGCCACCGGGAGCCGGCTGCGCTGGGCCAACGCATCGGCGAAGGACCGCCGGGTCGGGCCGAGCAGCAGGTCACCGGCATCCACCACGCCGCCGCCGACCACCAGCACCTGCGGGTCGAGGATCTGGGCCATGTCGGCGAGGCTGGTGCCGAGCCAGCGGCCGATCTGGGCGAACGCCTCGGCCGAGATCGGGTCGCCGGCCTGGGCGGCGGTGGTGACCATCGGGCCGGTGATCGCCTCGGCCTCGCCGCCGGCCAGCTCCAGCAGGGCGGTGGCGCGCTGCGGTTCCTGCCGGGCCCCGGCGCGGGCGAACCGGACCAGGGCGCTGCCGCTGGCGTACTGCTCGATGCAGCCGAGCCGGCCGCAGCCGCACTGGTGGCCGTCCGGGACGGTGAGCATGTGTCCCAGCTCGGCGGCGATGCCGTGGGCGCCGCGGACCAGCTCGCCGCCGAGGACGATGCCGCCGCCGACACCGGTGCCGATGGTGAACATGACCATGGAGTCGTCGGCGTCGCGGGCCGCGCCGTGCCGGAACTCGGCCCAGGCCGCCACGTTGCCGTCGTTCTCGACGATCACCGGGAGGCCGGTGGCGGCGCTGACGTAGTCGCGCAGCGGTTCGTCGCGCCAGGCCAGGTTGGGGGCGAACAGCACGGTGGAGCGGGACGCGTCGATCCAGCCGGCCGCGCCGATCCCCACCGCGTCGACCTGGTGGCCGGTGGCGAGCTGGGTGACCAGTTCGATGATGACGTCGCGGGTCTTGCCGACGTCGTCCGCGGGGGTGTCCCGCCGGGCCTGCACGAGCACCCTGCCGGTGTCGTCCACGACACCGCCGGCCACCTTCGTGCCACCGACGTCGACTCCGATGGTCAGCGTCACCGCGGCCACTCCCCTCTGCTGTGCTGCCCGACATCGGCCGAAACCGGCCGTACGCTGCCGGGATGTCCGGTGGTCAGGCCCCGTCGCCTGGTGCGTCCCCGTCCGCGCCGGCCGGCGCGCGCGAGGCGGGCACCACGGGACCGTCGGCCGCGGGCCGGACCTGCTGGGCCGGCGCGGCCGGCCCGGCGTCGTCGACGGGCGGTGCGGCGGCGGCCGGTTCGACCGCGTCCTCCGCCCGGGTGGCGGCGGACCAGACGTCCCGCTCCGGCGCCGACGCAGAATCATGCCCGGTGCGGGTGGCCTCGCGCCACACATGATCGGCTCCGGAATCGGACGGGCCGGTCGGCGCGGCGGCGTCACCGGCGTCCCCGGGGGGTGCTTCCCCGGCTCCGGGCGGGGCGAACGCGCGCATCAGGCTGGCGACGCCGGCCGCCAGATCCCCCGCGCCGGTGGCGAGCCGCTCGGCGAATTCGGGACTGGGATCGCGTAGGGCGGCGACCGCCCGGCAGATCGGACAGACGCAGCACTCGGCCGATCCGGTGGCGAAACCCTGCGCGCGGTGGCCGCCGCCGGCAGACCGGGACGGGGTGGCACTGTGACCGAGGACACCCGAGACGATCCCACCGAGCGGACCCCACGGCCCCGACGCCGACCCGGAGCCGGCGGAGGCCAGCCGGGCCGTCGCGAGCAGCGTGGCGACCAGCCGTTCCGCTTCCTCCCGGGCCGAGCCCGGTTCCGTTGCGCCCATGGTCGGCTCCTCCGTCGTGTCGCCGGCCGTCGCGTCGCTACGCCGCACCGGTTGCTTCTACCCGGCGCTTGAGCTGCTTCAACGCCGTATCCATGATCATTTTCTCGGCCTTGCGGCGAAACATGCCGAGCATGCCCACCGACAACTCGACCTCCAGCGTGTAGGTCACCGTGCAGGTGCCGTCCGGGTTGCCGACCAGGTCGTACGAGCCACGCTGGGACTTCTGCATCGTCGAGGGCGACACCAGGTGCCACTCGATGCGGGACAGGTCCTCGGCGTACTCGTAGGCCAGCACGTACTCGTCGGCCATCACCCCGGCGTCGATGGTGAACCGGACCTGGCTGGCGTAGCCGTCCTCGTATTCCTCGACGACCTCGGTCCGGCGCACCGCCTCGGTCCACTCCGGGTAGCGCGCGAAGTCGCACACGACCGCCGCGACCCGGTCCGGTGACGCGCCGATGACGATCGACTGGGTGGAGGAGTCCGCCATGGGGGGAGGCTACCCGGCGCGCCCGACGGATGCCCCGCTCCACCCCCCGGGCAGGGGCCGGGCAACCTGGCTGGGGCGTCCGCCCGGCCGGCCGGGTAGGTTTCGACCATGCCGGCCCGTGGTCGGCCCGGCCAGTGCGAGCACGAGGGAGTGCAGGTGCGCGAGTTCTCCGTCCCGCCGATCGTCACCAGCGGCGACGCGGCAAACCTGACCGACCCGGTCTGGGACAACGCCGAGGCCGCGCCGGACGCGGTGCAGTTCGTCCGGCCCGCCGTCGAGGGCCGCGCCGGGGTCGACGTCACCTGCCGGCAGTTCCGCGACGAGGTGGTCGCGGTGGCCCGGGGGCTGGCCGGCGCGGGGGTCTCCCCCGGTGACCGGGTCGCCCTGATGAGCCGGACCCGCTACGAGTGGACCCTGCTCGACTACGCCATCTGGGCGGCCGGCGCGGTCACCGTACCGATCTACGAGACCTCCAGCGCCGAACAGGCCGCCTGGATCCTCGCCGACTCGGGCGCGGTCGCCGTGGTGGTGGAGACCAACAGCCACGCCACCCTGGTCGCCGGGGTCCGCGACCGGCTGCCCGAGCTGCGCGACGTGTGGCAGATCGAGCTGGGCGGGGTGGACGAGATCGTCGCCGCCGGGACCTCGGTCGACCCGGAGGAGATCGAGCGCCGCCGCACCTCGGTCCGCGCCGCCGACGTCGCCACGATCATCTACACCAGCGGCACCACCGGCCGCCCCAAGGGCTGCGTGCTGACCCACCGCAACATGTACGCCGACATCGCCAACGCGGTGCCGGTGCTGCCGAACCTGTTCCGCCCGGGCGCCTCGACCCTGCTCTTCCTGCCGCTGGCGCACGCCTTCGCCCGGCTCATCCAGATCGGGGTGGTGCAGGCGCGGGCCACGATGGCGCACTGCGCCGACACCCGGGACCTGGTCGCCCAGCTCCAGGAGTTCCGGCCGACGTTCGTGCTCTCGGTGCCGCGGGTCTTCGAGAAGGTCTACAACGGCGCCCGGCAGAAGGCCGAGGCCGACGGCAAGGGCGCGATCTTCGACCGGGCCGAGAAGGTCGCCATCGCCTGGAGCGAGGCGCAGGAGACCCCGGGCGGTCCCGGGTTCGCGCTGCGTGCCCAGCACGCGGTCTTCGACCGGCTGGTCTACCGCAAGCTGCGGGCCGCCCTCGGTGGCCGGTGCCGGGACGCGATCTCCGGAGGCGCCCCGCTCGGCGCCCGGCTCGGGCACTTCTTCCGGGGCATCGGGGTGACCATCTGCGAGGGGTACGGCCTCACCGAAACCTCCCCCGCCGCCGCGGCCAACCTGCCCACCGGCACGAAGATCGGCACCGTCGGCCGGCCGCTGCCCGGCGTGACGATCCGGATCGCCGACGACGGCGAGATCCTGATCGCCGGTGACCTGATCTTCCAGGGCTACTGGAAGAACGAGGCGGCCACCGCCGAGGCGCTCGCCGACGGCTGGTTCCGCACCGGCGACCTGGGGCACCTCGACGACGACGGTTTCCTCAGCATCACCGGCCGCAAGAAGGAGATCATCGTGACGGCCGCCGGCAAGAACGTCGCCCCGGCGGTGCTGGAGGACCAGGTCCGGGCGCACCCGCTGGTCAGCCAGTGCGTGGTGGTGGGAGACCGGCAGCCGTTCATCGCCGCCCTGGTCACCGTCGACGAGGAGGCGCTGCCGAAGTGGCTGGCCGCCCACGGGATGCCCGAGGACACCCCGGTCGCGCAGCTCGTGGCGCACGACGCGCTGCGGGCCGAGATCCAGGGCGCGGTGGACACCGCCAACCTGGCCGTCTCCAAGGCCGAGGCGATCAAGGTGTTCCGCATCCTGCCCCGCGACTTCACCGAGGCGACCGGCGAGTTGACCCCCTCACTCAAGGTCAAGCGGCAGGTCGTCCACAAGACGTACGCGGCCGAGATCGCGGACATCTACCAAGGCTGACTACGATCCGTCACGTGCCCGCCTCCACAGCCGCCCGCCCCCAGACGCGTCCCGTCGCCGCCGCCGCGCGAGCGGTGATGCTCGCGCTGGTCGGCGTCCTGACCCTGGTCGCCACCCGCGATCCCGCCCAGCTCTGGTGGATCGCCCTGCTGGCGGTCGCCGGAGCGCCCGCCCTGCTCGCCCCCGAGCACCGGCTGATCGGCCCGCTGAGCCGGCTCGCCGAGGCGGTGGTGATCGGGTTGGCCGCCAGCCAGGTCGCCGTCTCCTCCGCTCTCGGCTCGTCGGTCGGCGGGCTGGGCGCCTCGGCGGTGCTGCCCTACCTGGCGGTGCCGGTGACCGTCACCGCGCTGCGCCGGCAGTTCCGCGAGGGCGCGGTGCTGCTCGGGGTCACCGCGGCCACCCTGCTGGTGGCGGGCGCCTTCACCGAGGTCGCCGGTGGGCGGCAGCTCGGCCAGGCCGGTTACCTGGCGGTCTGCGCGCAGTGGCTGATCCTCGCCGGGCTCGGCCTCTACGCCGCCGGCACGCTGCACCAGGTGATGCGGGTCCGGGCCGACGGCAAGCCCCAGCCGTACGCCGAGGCGACCCGGCTGCTGACCCAGCTGCGGACGGTCGCCCGGCAGCTGCCCGGGGCCACCCTCGACCCGGGCGGCATCTCCGAACACCTGCTGGAGGAGCTGCGTACCGTCGCCCCCGGCAACCGGGGCGCGGTGCTGTCGGCAAGCGGCGGCGGGCGGCTCGTGGTCCTCGCCCAGGTCGGCGTCGACCGGGTCGACTGGGAGACGACGTTGGACGCCGACTCGGCGATCGCCGACGCCTGGGCCAGCCAGCAGCCGCAGACCTCGGCCCGGTCGCAGGCCCGCTCGCACAGCGGCGGGGACGTCTCGGCGCTGATCGTGCCGCTGGTCGCCGGGGTGCGTACGGTCGGCCTGGTGGTGCTGGAGGCGGACGCGGCGCACGCCTACCCGCCGCCGGTGGTGTCCCGGGTGACCGCGCTGACCGGCCCGGCGGCGCTGCGCCTGGAGGCGGCGCTGCTCTTCGACGAGGTGCGGTCGCTGGCCACCAACGAGGAGCGGCAGCGGCTGGCCCGGGAGATCCACGACGGGGTGGCGCAGGAACTGGTGATGGTCGGCTACGGCATCGACAACGCGCTGGCCTACGTCGACGAGGACCCGAAGGAGACCGCCGAGGCGCTGCGCACCCTGCGCGGTGAGGTGACCCGGGTGATCACCGAGCTGCGGCTGAGCCTGTTCGAGCTGCGCAGCGAGGTCGACCGGCACGGCGGCCTGGCGGCGGCGATCGCCGAGTACGCCCGCACCGTCGGCGCGTCGGGGGGCCTGCGGGTGCACCTGTCGCTCGACGAGTCGACCGCCCGACTGCCGGCCGCCACCGAGGCCGAGTTGCTGCGCATCGCCCAGGAGGCGGTGACCAACGCCCGCAAGCACGCCGGGGCGTCGAATCTCTGGGTCACCTGCGAGGTGGACCCCCCGTACGCGCAAATTGAAGTGTCGGATGACGGTCACGGCATCGGTGACCAGCGCACCGACGGTCACTACGGCCTTGCGATCATGGCGGAGAGGGCGGAACGTATCCGGGGCCGGTTGGAGATCAGTCCCCGGCAACCCAGTGGTACGACCGTGGCGGTGGTGGTGGGTTCGTCGCCCCGGCGCGATAACGTGCGTGGCAGCGCAGCAGCAGAAGTGGAGTAATTCGAGGATGACCACAAGCCCGACACCGGCCACCCGTACCAAGGTCCTCCTTGTCGACGATCACGATCTGATCCGCAAGGGGCTGCGGCACGCCTTCGAGCGGGACCGTCAGTTCGAGGTCGTCGGCGAGGCCGCCACGGCGGCGGAGGGCGTGCGCCAGGCCGGCGCGCTGCAACCGGACGTCGTGATCATGGATCTGCGGCTTCCCGACGGCAGCGGCCTGGAGGCCACCCGGGCGCTGCGCAAGTCCAGCGCGTCGATGGGCATCGTGGTGCTCACCATGTACGCCGGTGACGACCAGCTCTTCGGTGCGTTGGAGGCGGGGGCGAGCGCCTTCGTGCCGAAGACCGCGCCGGCCGACGAGGTGGTGGCCGCCGCCCGGCACGCCGCCTCCTCGCCCAGCGCGTTCACCGCCGCCGACCTGGCCGAGGCGATGAAGCGCCGGCTGGCCCCGTCCGGCCCGCAGCTCTCCCCCCGCGAGGGTCAGGTGCTGCGGCTGCTCGCCGACGGCATGAGCGTGGCCGGCATCGCCAAGCAGCTGTTCGTCAGCGAGTCCACCGCCAAGACCCACATCTCGAAGCTCTACGAGAAGCTGGGCGCGGCCAACCGGGCGCAGGCGCTGATGACCGCCCTGCGGCTGGGTCTGCTCGAGGCGCCGGACGCCCCGAAGTTCTGAGGCGGGGCCACCCCGCCGGGCCGGCAGGCCCGGGTCCACCCCGGACCCGGGCCTGCCGTCGGCACACCACCGGTTCGACTGCGCCCGGTGAGCGACCGGTCGCGCACTGATCGCGGTCTTTGCACGTGGGCGGTGGACAGGCAGAATACCCGGGTGAACCGCACGGTCGACCATGTTAGCGGTGGTACTCGACAAAGGGGTTGGGGATGCAGCGACCGAACTGGGCACCCGACGACATCGACATCGAACGCCCCAGCGTCGCCCGCATGTACGACTACTACCTCGGCGGCTCGCACAACTTCGCCGCCGACCGGGTCGCCGCCCGCGCGATGGTGGAGGCGGTTCCCGACGCGCCGCTGATGGCCCAGGCCAACCGGGCCTTCCTGCGCCGGGTGGTGCAGCACCTGGTCGACTCCGGCATCCGCCAGTTCCTCGACATCGGCTCCGGCATCCCCACCGTCGGCAACGTGCACGAGATCGCCCAGCGGGCCGACCCGCGGGCCCGGGTGGTCTACGTCGACGTCGACCCGGTCGCCGTCGCGCACAGCCAGGAGATCCTCGCCGGCAACCCCACCGCCGCCGTCGTGCAGGAGGACCTGCGCCGGCCCGAGGCGATCCTGGCGCACCCCGAGGTGACCCGGCTGATCGACTTCTCCCAGCCGGTGGCCGTGATGATCGTGGCGGTGCTGCACTTCATCCCGCACGCCGACCATCCCGAGGACATCCTGCGCACGTTGCGCGCGGCGCTCGCCCCGGGCAGTTACCTGGTCCTCTCCCAGGCCAGCGACGACAGCCGGGGCGGGGCCGAGCGGACCGAGGCGGAACGGGTCTACCGGCGTACCGACAACCCGCTGTGCATCCGCAGCCGGGCCGAGCTGACCGCGTTCTTCGACGGCTTCACGATCGTCGACCCCGGGGTGGTCTGGGTGCCGCAGTGGCGGCCCGAGACGCCGGAGAGCGCCGAGAACGCCGAACAGGCCGTCTTCCTCGGCGGCGTCGGGCGTCTCGATGGGTGAGCCGACAGGCCCCCGGGCGTCCTGCCCGGGTACGTTCGCCCGCGCCTGGGCCAAGGCGGTCTCCGGCACCAGCTACCTGCCGATGACCCAGGCCCAGTTGGAGGAGCTGCTGCAACGGCTCACCGTACGACTGGCGGCCGCGCTGCGGGCCGAGCCGTTCGACCCGCGGGTCGGTCACCAGGTGGGCGCGGAGCTGGTGGCCGCGCACATCGCCTCGGCGGAGGGGCTGGGGCGGACCGTCGAGGTCGTCCAGCTCCGCCTGCTGCGCGACCTCGGCCTGGTCGGCGACGACATCTCCGACCGGCTGGCCCGGTTGCTCGCCACCATCACCACCGGGTACGCCCGCGCGCTGCGCGACCGGACCCTCGACGAGCAGGAGTCCATCCGGCGGGCGGCGATGGTGGCCCGCGCCCAGGCCGAACGGGCGCTGCGCGACAGCGAGTCCCGCTTCCGCCACCAGGCGACCCACGACCCGCTCACCGACCTGCCCAACCGCACCCTGTTCACCGAACGGCTCGCCACCGCCCTCACCGTCCCGGGGCGGGGTTCCGCCCGGGTGGGGGTGTGTTTCCTCGACCTCGACCGGTTCAAGGTGGTCAACGACTCCCTCGGTCACCAGCTCGGCGACGCCCTGCTGGTGCAGGTGGCGCAGCGGCTGAGCCGGGCCCTCGGCGAGCACCTGGTGGCCCGCCTCGGCGGTGACGAGTTCGTCATCCTCGTCGAGCGCACCGACGGCACCGACGACGTGGTGAAGGTGGCGGAGGCGGCGCTCGCCGCGGTCGCCGAGCCGGCCCTGGTCGAGGGGCACGAGCTGACCGTCACCGCCAGCGCGGGCATCGTGGAACGGCCGGTGGCCGGCACCACCCCGGGTGAGTTGATGCGGGCCGCCGACAGCACCCTGCACTGGGCCAAGGCGGCCGGCGGTGCCCGCTGGGCGCTGTTCGACCCGGCCCGGCACCGCACCGAGCTGGCCCGGTACGCCCTGTCGGCGGCCATCCCCGCCGCCCTGGACCGGGGCGAGTTCTTCCTGGACTACCAGCCGCTGACGTCGCTGCGGGACGGCACCGTGGTCGGGGTGGAGGCGCTGGTCCGCTGGCGGCACCCCGAGCTGGGGGTGCTGGGCCCGGACAGCTTCATCGGGCTGGCCGAGGAGACCGGGCTGATCGTCCGGCTCGGCGGTTGGGTGCTCGCCGAGGCGTGCCGGGAGGCGGAGAGCTGGGCCGCCGGCGGCGGGCCGGCACCGTTCGTCAGCGTCAACCTCGCCGTCCGGCAGGTCCACCGTCCCGGCCTGGTGCAGGAGGTGCGCGGGCTGCTGGCGCAGACCGGCCTGCCGCCGCAACGACTCCAGTTGGAGATCACCGAGAGCACCATGATGAGCACCGGCGGGGAGGACCCGGTCCGGGCCCTGCGGATGCTCAACGACCTGGGTGTCCGGATCGCCATCGACGACTTCGGCACCGGCTACAGCAACCTGGTCTACCTGCGGGACCTGCCGGTCACCGAGCTGAAGGTGGCCGGCGAGTTCGTGACCAGGTTGCGCAGCCCGCAGGTCGACCCGGCCAGCCGCAACGACGAGCAGATCCTGGCCTCGCTGGTGTCGCTGGCCCACGCGCTGGACCTGACGGTCACCGCCGAGGGGGTGGAGACCGCCGACCAGGCCGACCTGCTGCGCTCCATCGGCTGCGACACCGGCCAGGGCTGGCACTTCGGCAAGCCCGCCCCCGCCGCCCGCATCCTCGAACAGATCCGCTGACCCACCGCCGGCGACCACCCCGCCGCCCTGTTCGGCGGCGGGCCGACCGGCGGGTCGGTAGACGGGTCGGTCGGCGGGTCAGCCGGGGGCGGCGGTGCCGGTGAGCAGGTCCGTCAGGCGGCGGGCCTGGGTCTCCCAGCGCCACTCCTTCTCCACCCAGGCCCGCCCGGCCGTGCCGAGCTGCCGGGCCAGGTCCCGGTCGGCGAGCAGGGTGGCCACCCGGTCGGCGAGCACGGCGACGTCACGCCCCGGGACGACGTACCCGGTCTCGCCCTCGCGGACCGCGTCCGGTGCGCCGCCGGAGTCACCGGCCACCACCGGCAGTCCGGTCGCCGACGCCTCCAGGTAGACGATGCCGAGCCCCTCGACGTCGAGCCCCCGGTTGCGGGTACGGCAGGGCATCGCGTAGACGTCACCGGCCGCGTAGTGGGCGGGCAGCGCCTCCCACGGCACCGAGCCGGTGAACACCACGTCACGTTCCACGCCGGTGGACCGGGCCAGCTTCTCCAGCGTCGCCCGGTAGGGCCCGCCCCCGACCACCAGCAGCGCCGCGTCGGGCACCCGGCGGCGGATCGCCGGCAGGGCCCGGATCAGCATGTCCTGGCCCTTGCGGGCGACCAGCCGGGAGACGCAGACCACCACCGGCCGGTCGGCCAGCCCGAGCCGGGCCCGCACCGGCGCGCCGTCCACCCCGGGGTGGTAGGTGTCCACGTCGACCCCGGGGGCGAGCCGGTGCAGCTCGGTGACGCCGCGCAGGGCGCGCTCCAGCCGTACCCGGGTGTAGTCGCCGAGGTAGGTGACCACGTCGGTGTCCCGACCGATCCGGCGCAGCGCGGCGCGGGCCCCCGGCAGGGTCGCCCAGCCGGCCTCGTGACCGTGGGTCAGCGCCACCGCGCGGCGGATGCCGGCCCGGCGGCGCAGTCCGCCGGCGAGCAGGCCCAGCGGCGCGGCGGCACCGAACCACACCGTGTCGCAGTCGTGCTCCCGGGCCAGCCGGGCGGCCCGGCGGGCGACCCGCGGGGTGGGCAGCAGCACCCGGGTCGCGTCCCGGACCACCGGGAAGGGTTGCGCGGCGTCGAACCCGGCGGTGTCGCGCCAACTGGAGGCGTAGACCACCACCGAGCCGGGCGGCTGGCGGACCGCCAGGTGGTGCACGAACGACTGGATGCCGCCGGGGCGGGGCGGGAAGTCGTTGGTGATCAGCAGGGTCCGGGTCACCGGCCGGCCTCCCGGGCGTAGGCGCGGGCGGCGGCCATCCGCTCCACCGTGGACGGGTGCGAGGCGAACCAGAGGTACTCCGCCCGGGGCGGGTCGGGATCGGCCAGGTTGACCCCGGCGAGCCGGCGTTGCATCGCCTCGAAGGTGGCCGGGTCACCGGTGAGCGTCAGGGCGTGCGCGTCGGCCCGTGCCTCGATCCGGCGCGACACCAGCGCCTGCACCGGGCCGGCGACCAGCCCGACGACCGTCACCAGGGCGATCAGCAGCGCGAACGCCCGGGGCTCGGCGATCGAGTCGACGCCGGCCCGGCGCAGCAGCGGCGTCCAGGAGCCGACCAGGTAGAGCGCGACGACCGCGGCGGCGGCCCCGAGCGCCCCGGTCAGCGTGCCGGTCCAGACGTCACGGTCCTTGGCGTGGCCCAGCTCGTGCGCCACCACGCTGGTCACCTCGGCCGGGGTGGCCTCGCGCAGCAGGGTGTCGTAGACCACCACCCGCCGGGTCGGCCCCAGACCGGAGACGTACGCGTTGACCGCCCGGGTGCGGCGGGAGGCGTCGGCGACCAGCACGTCCCGCACCGGTACGCCGTCCCGCGCGGCCAGGGCGGTCAGCTCGGTGCGCAGCGGCCCCTGCTCCATCGGGGTGAACCGGTTGAACACGGGCTCCACCAGCACCGGCAGCACGAAGGACAGCAGCACCACCAGCCCGGCCGCGCCGGCCGCCCCGAACGCCCACCACCAGCGCGGGGCGAGCCGGGTGACGGTGTAGAAGCCGAGCAGCACGGTCGCGGCGAGCACCGCGCTGAGGGCGTACGACTTGAGCAGGTCGACCGTCCAGCCGCCCCAGCCCTGGGTGGCGAGCCCGTACCGGGTCAGCACCGACTGCCGCCAGGCGGCGAACGGGAGGGTGAGCAGGTCGGCGACGAGCACCACGGCGATCCCGCCGAGCACCGCGCGGGCGATCCAGTGGTCGCCGAACGGCCGGCCGGCCAGCTCGACCAGCCTCGCCCCGAGCGGGGTCAGCCCGAGCAGCAGGGCCACCAGCAGGCCGACGGCGAGCCCGGTGTAGCGGCCGGGGCGCAGGGCCGCCTGCAACGCGCGCCCCCGGGCGACCTGGTCGGCGGGCAGGTCACGCAGGGCGGCGAGCTGGTCGGCGCGGGGGGCCGGGGGCCGGCTCCACGGGACCAGCAGGGCACCCAGGACGACCAGGGCCAGCACCAGCGCCGCCAGGGTGAGCACCGCCCAGCCGCGCGGGCTCACCGGGGCACCCCGGGTACGGGTCCGCGGGCGTGGCGTCGTACCCGTGTCATGCCGCCGCTCCTCCCGCCGTGAGCGCCCATCCTATGGCCCGCCGGCGCGGCCCCGCCGTGGTGTCCACCAGCCGCCGCTGCGGCGGGGCGGCGGTCAGGCGACCCGGCGGCGGGCGGGGCGGGCGGTCTCGTGGGCCAGGACCTCCACCTCGAAGCCGGAGCGGGTGAGCACCTCGATCGCCCGGTGCTCGGCGACGCCCAGGCCGGCGGCCGGGGAGTCGGTGTCGAGCAGGGCCGTCACCAGGCAGCCGGCGCAGCCCGCGCCCCGGACCCGGCAGCCGTCGCAGTCGATGAGCATCGTGCCTCCTGACGCAGTGCGGCGTCGGGCGGAAACCCTCGTCACCACCCGAGCACCGTCGGTCAGGTCGGACACTAACCATCGGGTACGACACAATCGGACAACCGGTGATCAACCAGGGTCGAACCGGTGAGAGTGGCGTCGAAGCGTGCAGAGCGTCACACGGGGCGTCGGCGACTCCCCGGTGACGGACCGGGCTCGACGTGCAGCGGGGTCAGCCCTCGGCGGTGACCGCGGTGGCGGTGACCGTGCCGTCGGTCGCCGGGCCGCCCTGCACGGTGACGCTCTGCCCGGCCTTGAGCGCGCTCAGCCTGCTGGCCTTGGCGGTACGGACCGCGGTGGTGTCGGTGGTACGCACGGTGAGCACCGTGCCGTCGGCGGTCTCCACGTAGAGCGTTGCGCCGTCGACCAACTTCACCGTGCCGCTGGTCGTCGCCGCAGCGGTCGCGCCACCGGGCTGACCTGCCCCGCCCGGCCCGACGCCGCCCTGGCCACGCCCGCCGGCGCCGGGGAAGGCGGTGGGCACACCACCGGGGAACCCGGCCCGCCCCGACCCGGCGGTACTCGACTCCTCACCACCCCAGCGCTGCTGCACGTGAACCCCGGCCAGGAAGCCGGCCAGCACCAGGACCAGCACACCGAGCGCCAGGGTGGTCCGGTCCCACCAGCGGCGCGGTGCCGCTGCGGCGAGCGCGGCGGTCAGCTCACGGTCCGGAGCATCCGCCGGGGCCGGTGGCGGGTCGTCGACCCGGTCGAAGCTGACGGTGTCGCTGCTGTCCATGTCGGTTCCTCGCATGTCGGCCTACTCGTAGCGCAGGGCGTCGATGGGGCGCAGCCGGGCCGCCCGGGCCGCCGGAAGACCGCCGAAGAACAGGCCGATCGCGACCGAGACCCCGAGGGCCAGCCCCACCGAACTGGGCACGATCACCGGGTGGACCCCGACGATGGTGAACCGGGCACCGATCAGGGCCGCCGCCACCCCGAGCGCCCCGCCGAGCAGGCTCAGCAGGGTCGCCTCCACCAGGAACTGGGTCAGCACGGTACGCCGACGGGCACCCAGCGCCTTGCGGATGCCGATCTCCCGGGTCCGTTCGGTCACCGTCACCAGCATGATGTTGGTGATGCCGATGCCGCCGACCAGCAGGCTGATCGCGGCCACCGCACCCAGCAGCACGGTGAAGGTGTCGGCCGTCTCGGACTGGGTCTGCAACAGCTGCGCGGCGTTCTGGATCCGGTACGGGGTGCCGCCCGAGGCCGACGTCGGCAGGCGCTGGGCGAGCACCGTGGAGATCTGCCCCTGCGCCGCCGGCACGCGGGCCGGATCAGCCGCCTCCACCAGGATCGAGCTCAGCGACCCGTACCCGGTGAGCACCTCGCGTACCGCCCGCAGTGGCGCGACCGCGGTGTCGTTGGCGTCCTGGAAGCCGGTCGAGGACTTCGCCGCCAACACCCCGACCACGGTGAACAGCGCGCCGCCCGCGGTGACCTGCCGGCCCACCGGGTCCACCCCGGCGAACAGCTCGTCGGCCACGGTCCGGCCGAGGACCACCACCCGGCGGCCCTGCGCCTCGTCGTCGGCGCTGAACGCCGTGCCACTGGCCAGCGGCGAGTTCGACGCGGCGAACCAGCTCGGCCGGGTGCCCACGAACTGCGGCACCTCGTGGTCGGCCCCCTCGAAGGTCAGGGTGGCGCTCGTGGTGGCCAGCGGGGAGACCGACCGTACGTCGGGCGCGAGCACCGGATCGGCGAGCGCGTCGGCGACCTCGAGGGTCAGCCCGCCACCGCTGCCGCCCCGGTTGGTGCCGGTGACGGTCAGCGTGTTGGTGCCCAGCGCCTCGATCCGGTCGTTGACCGCCTGGGCCGAGCCGTTGCCGACCGCGACCAGCAGGATCACCGCGGCGACACCGATCAGGATGCCGAGCATGGTCAGCGCCGAGCGCAGCTTGTTGGCGGCCACGCCGCGCAGCGCGAACCGGACGGTCTCGGTGAGGCTCACCGGCCCGCCCCCGGCACCGCGTGCCGCCCGCCCTGGCGGACGTCCGAGCGGACCTGACCGTCGAGCAGCCGGATCAGCCGCCCGGCGCGGGCACCCACCTCCGGCTCGTGGGTGATCAGCACGATCGTCCGCCCGGCCGCGTTGAGCTGGTCGAAGACGGCCAGGATGTCCTCGGTGGACGTGCTGTCGAGGTTGCCGGTCGGCTCGTCGGCGAGCACCAGGGCCGGCTCGGTGACCAGCGCCCGGGCCACCGCGACCCGCTGCTGCTGACCACCGGAGAGCTGGTTGGGCTGGTGGTCGGCGCGATCGGCCAGCCCCACGGCGTCCAGCGCGGCGAGCGCCCGCTGCCGCCGCCGGCCGGCCCGCACCCCGGCGTACGCCAGCGGCAGCTCGACGTTGGCCAGCGCACTGGTCCGGGGAATCAGGTTGAACGCCTGGAAGACGAAGCCGATGAGGCGGTTGCGGACCAGGGCGAGCTGACGGTCGGCGAGGCTGCCCACGTCCACCCCGTCCAGCAGGTACTGCCCGTCGGAGGGCACGTCGAGGCAGCCGAGGATGTTCATCAGGGTGGACTTGCCGGAACCGGAGGAGCCCATGATGGCCACGTAGTCACCGGCGTTGACGGCCAGCGAGACCCCGCGCAGGGCGTGCACGGCGGACGGGCCCTCGCCGTACACCTTGGTCAGCATCCGGACGTCCAGGACCGGCCGGCGCGCGGTTACCGGGGTCATCACCGGGTTCCGTTCCCGCCCCGGGTGCCGCCGCCGGGGCCGGCGCCCCCGCCGGGCAGGCCACCGCCCGGGAAGCCACCCCCGCCGGGAAGGCGACCGCCGCCGGGGACTCCGCCGTTGGTGCCGCCCGTGCCGGTGCTCTGCGGCAGCACCACCCGCTCCCCCTCGGTCAGCCCCGAGGTGACCTCGTACGCCTGGTCGCCGGCGAGACCCACGGTGACCCGTCGGCTCTCCTGCCCCGTCTCGGTGAGCACGGTGGCGGTGCGCCGGTCGCCGGTGCCGCTGATCGCCGCCGAGCTGACCGTGAGGACGTCCGCGGCGGTGCCGGTGACCACCGAGACCCGTACGGTCTGCCCCGACCTGGCCTCGGCGGGCAGCTCGTCGACGCTGACCGTGACGCCGTAGGTGACCACGTTGTTGGTGGTGGTGGCCTGCGGGTCGATGGCGACGACCTGCCCGCCGGCCCGGGCTCCCGGCAGCGCGTTCCAGGTGATGGTGGCCGCCTGACCGTCCTTGAGCCGGGTCGCGTCCGCCTCGGCGAAGCCGGCGGTGACCTGGAGCTTCGTCAGGTCGGCCAGCTCGACGAACCCGCTGGCGGAGGTGGACCCGGAGCCGGCGGCACCCGTCGAACCGCTGCCACCCTGCTGCCCGGTCGAGCCACCGCCGGTGGCCGACCCGCCGGAGGAACTGCCCACGGTGCCGTTGACCGTGACGACCGTACCGGCCATCGGCGCGGTCAGCCGGGTGCCGGCCACCGCGGCCTCGGCCTCGGACACCGCCAACTCGGCCTGGGTGACCGAGGTCTGTGCCGACGAGGTGTCCGAACCGGCGTCCTCGGCGCGGTCCAGGGCCTCCTGCGCGGCGGTCAGGTCCGCCGTTGCCACGTCGAGGTCGCGTTGCGCGGCGGCCGGGTCGACGGTGGCCAGCAGTTGGCCCTTCTTCACCCGGTCGCCCACCCGCACCCGGACGGCGGTGACGGTGCCGGCGGTGGCGAAGCTGGCACTGGCCGTCGCGGCGCTGCGCACCGAGCCGTCGGCGGTGACGGTGGCGGTCACCGTGCCCCTGGACACACTGACGGTCCGGGTGCCGGTGGGCCGGGCGTCCGCCGCCGCGTCGCCGCGCACCGACAGCCACGCCCAGCAGCCGCCGCCGGCCAACAGCAGCACCAGGGCGGCGTTGACCGCGACGGGGGGCCGGCGCAGGACGGCCGGCAGGCGCACTCGCATGGCGGTCAGCTTCGCCGGCACGGCTGGGAGGAGCTTCGGCGCAAGCTCAGAGCTGGCTCGGAATCGACGCCGCCGGGTCGTCACGCGACGAGGTCGACTGCGGGGGTACGGCGGGCAGCAGCACCCGGAAGGTGGTCCCCGCGCCCGGACCGGTGTCCAGCTCGATCCAGCCGCCGTGCGCGTGCACGATCGACGCGGCGATGGACAGTCCCAGACCGGAGCCGCCCCCGCCGGCCCGGCCCCGGCTCGGGTCGGCCCGGTACAGCCGCTCGAAGACCCGACCGGCGTGCCCGGCGGGGATGCCCGGCCCGTCGTCGTGCACCTCCAGCACGGCGAATCCGTCCCCGTCCGACGCGGGCACCGGCCCCGAGCGGACGACCGGCCCGGCCGGCGGGGCGGCGAGCCGACCGACGCGGACGGTCACCCGGACCGTCGGCCCGGTGTGCTGCACCGCGTTGCCGACCAGGTTCGCGGCGACCTGGCGCAGCCGGTGCTCGTCGCCGAGCACGGTCGGTGTCTCGAAGGTCGGGTCGTGCTCGGCGAGGGTGCTCAGCCGCACGGGCCGGCCCGGCGTCCGGGCGTGCGCGTCGCGGATGGTGTCGGCGGCGATCCCCAGCAGGTCCACCGGACGCCGCGCGGGGGTGCGCTGCCGGTCCAGTCGGGCGAGCAGGAGCAGGTCCTCCACCAGCACACCCATCCGGGCCGCCTCGCTCTCGATCCGGCCCATCGTCTCGTCCAGCGCGGCACCGGGTGGGGCACCCCCGCGCCGGTACAGCTCGGCGAAGCCGCGGATCGAGGTCAGCGGCGTCCGCAGCTCGTGCGACGCGTCCGCGACGAACTGCCGCAGCCGGCGTTCGGAGGCGGCGCGGGCGCTCATCTCGGTGCCGATCCGGTCCAGCATCAGGTTGACCGCGGCACCGAGCCGACCGGGCTCGGTGTGCGGGTCGGTGTCGTCCACCCGGTGTGTCAGGTCGCCGCCGGTGATGCCGGCGACGACCCGCTCCATCCTGGTCAGTGGGCGCAGCCCGAGCCGCACCACCGAAGCGGCCAGCAGCCCGAGGCCGAGCAGCACCCCGCCGGTGACCGCGACGTCGATGAGCAGCAGCCGGTCGGTGGTCCGGCTCACCTCGGCCAGCGAGGCGCCGACCACCACGACCGCGCCGGTTCCGCCCGCCGGCACCGCGAACAGCCGCCAGTCGGCGCCGCCGTGGCGACCCGCAACGGTGTACGGCCGGCCGGTACGGGCCCGCGCGGTCACCTCGGCCAGCGTGCCCGGGTCCGGTGCCGTCTCGCTGGGGGTGCTGCTGTGCGCGGCGTCGCGGGTGCCGTCGGCGCGGTAGAACAGCACGAGCTGGTCGGGCCCGAGCCGGGCGAGCCGTCCGGCCGGCGCACCCGCCGACCCGCTGCCCGGTGACCCGGTGACCGGGCGGGGCTCGCCGGTGAACGGGCGGACCTGTCCGGCGAGTCGCTCGTCGACCCGGTCCACCAGGTAGCTACGCAGCAGTAGCAGGCCGGCGGTGTTCGCCCCGAGCAGGGCCAGCGTGGCGAGCGCCCCGACGACCAGGACCAGTCGGGACCGCAGCGTCCAGTGCGACCAGGGGCGCACCCGGGCCAGCCGCCTCACTCGTTGCCGCGCGGCAGCCGCAGGGTGTAGCCCACACCGCGCACCGTGTGGATCAACGGTGGATCGGAGCGGTCGACCTTGCGCCGCAGGTAGTAGACGTACGACTCGACGATCCGCCCGTCGCCCCCGAAGTCGTAGTTCCAGACCTGCTCCAGGATCTGCGCCTTGCTCACCACCCGCCCCGCGTTGATCAGCAGGTAGCGCAGCAGCCGAAACTCGGTGGGCGACAGGTCGACCGGCCGCCCGGCCCGGCGTACCTCGTGGGCGTCGTCGTCCAGCTCCAGGTCGGCGTAGCGCAGCAGCCGGCTGCCCGGGGTCGGCGGCAGCTCCGCCCGGGTACGCCGCAGGATCGCCCGGATCCGCAGCACCACCTCCTCCAGGCTGAAGGGCTTGGCCACGTAGTCGTCCGCACCGGCCACCAACCCGGCGACCCGGTCCTCGACGGTGTCCCGGGCGGTCAGGAAGAGCACCGGCACCGGCCGGCCGGCGGCGCGCAGCCGCCGGGCCACCTCGAAGCCGTCCAGGTCGGGCAGCATCACGTCGAGGATCACCAGGTCCGGGGCGAACTCCTCCACACCGGCCAGCGCGGCCCGCCCGGATCCCGCCACCCGCACGTCGTACGCGACCAGCCGCAGGGTGGCGGCCAGCAGGGTGCAGATGTTCGGCTCGTCGTCGACCACCAGCAGGCGGGCACGGGCGGGTTCGCCCTCGACGCTCGGGGTCGGACCGGCCGTGGGCGGCCGGAGGATGTCGGTGTGCACCCGAACTGCGTACCGGACGAGCCTCCACGCCTGCTGTGCCGGACCTGTGCGCCGGCTGTCACCAGGAGCGCCGCACCAGTTCACCGGCATCGATCCCGGAGGTGATCTCGGTGTACCGGTCGCCGCGCAGCCCGACGGTGACGGTGCGGGCCGGCCCGCCGTCCGCCGGCAGCACCCGGCCGGTACGGTCGGCCCCGTCGTGCACGGCGGTGGACGGCACACGCAGCGCGTCCCGCACCGCACCGGTCTGCACCGTCACGGCGGCGCTCTGCCCGACCAGCAGGTCCTCCGGGGCGGTGGTGAAGGACAACACGACGCCGTAGCGGACCATCGTGCCGTCGGAGGTGCCGACCGGGTCGACCTGCACCACGCTCGCCTCGAACGGCTGCTCCGGCCGGCCGGCCAGGGCGAGTGTCGCGCTCTGGCCGACCGCGAGCGCCCCGGCGTCGGCCTCCGGGAACTTCGCCACCACCTGCATGGCGTACGTGTCGGCCAGGGTGATGAAGGTGCTGTCCCGGTTCACCCGGCTGCCCACCGGCCCGGCCACGGAGAGCACGGTGCCGGCCATCGGCGCGCTGATGGTGGCACCGTCGAGGGCCTCCTGTGCCTGCGTGAGGGCGGCCTCGGCCCGGTTGACCCGGCGCTGGGCGGCCAGGATCGGGTCGGTGCCCCGGGCAGCGTTTCCGGCGTCCGCGCCGCAGTTCGCGCCACCGCCCCCGGGGCCTGCCGGTGCCGGGGCCGCGCCCGGTCCACCGGTGGCGGTCGGCACGGGGCCACCTGGCGTACGGCTCGGCGAGGCCGAACCCGCGGTGGGTCGGGGCGTGGGACTGCTGCCGGTGGTGGGCGGGCCGGCGGTCGGCGTCGCCCCGGTCGTGCCGGTGGGCTCCGGCGAGCGCCAGAGCACCGGTCGTGCCCCGGAGCCGGACCCGGTGCCGGTGGGGCAGTCCGGTGCCGGGTCGTCGGCCGCGTCCCACGCCGCGGTCAGCGCGTCCCGCGCCTCGGCCAGCTCGGTCCTGGCATCCTGGACGGTGTCCGCCACGTCGGCCATGTCGGCCTCGGCGAGCGTGGCGAGCCGCTGGCCGACCGTGACCACGCTGCCCGGCCGCACGCTGACCGTCTGCACCGTGCCGGCGACGGTGAAGCTGAGACTGCGGGTGGTGGCCGGCTGGACGGTGCCCGTGGTGGCCACCTCGACGACCACCGGCCCCCGGTCGACGGCCACCGTCACCGGTCGGGTCGACGCGTCCGAGGTGTCCGCCGTCCAGGCGCGTACGCCGGCCGCTCCGAGCAGCAGCAGACCGGCGGCACCGGCCGCCCACCACCGGGTCCGCCGGGTACGCCAGCGTCGTCTCAGACCGATCCCCATGGTCGGGCAGTCTGCGCAGCCCGCCTCGCGGTCGGCTCGACCGCACCTCAGAGTTCGCTCGGAACCGCGCCCCGGCCCTGGTGCCCGCCCGACCGCAGGGCGGGAAACCGGTGGGCGGGTGCCCCGGGGCGCGCTCCGAGGGAACTCCGAGCCGGGTCTGAGCCGCCGACGAGGTACGACCGGTTCGCTGAACAGCTACCGGACGAAGCCTGAGGAGTGCCCGTGCCGTTGACCAAGAGGTGCCGTCGGTTGGCGACCGTGATGACCGCCGCCTCGGCCGCGTTGCTGCTGGCCGCCTGCGGTGGTGGGTCCGACGACGACGGGCCGGGGGACGCGGGTGGGGCCGGGAACGCCTTCGCGGCCTACCAGAAGTGCCTGCGGAACAACGGCGTGGCGCTGCCGACGATGGACCCGTCACGCGGCCCCCGCGGCGCACGCCCGTCGGGCTTCCCGACCGACCGCCCGACCGCCCGACCGTCGGGCTTCCCGACCGGCAGCGCCGACCCGTCGCGCCGCCCGGGGCGCGGCTTCCCGGGCGGCGGCCGACCCGAGGGGGTCGACGAACAGACCTGGCAGAAGGCGCGCAGCAGGCGTGTGCGTCGGTGCGGCCCAGCGGCCGGCCGGGCG
>NZ_JBMDWU010000027.1:0-2316 GCF_048594385.1 Micromonospora sp.
ACCCGCTCCGCAAACACCGGAGACGAATCCAACAACTCCACCGCCATCCCCACCCACTGCGAACCCTGCCCCGGGAACACGAAGACCGTGCCGCCCTGGAGCACACCGGGGGCGGTGCCGTTCCCGGCGAACGCCCGCGCCCCGGCGACGAAGTCGCTCCGGTCGCCGACGATCACCGTGCGCCGGTCGAGCAGCGCCCGACCGGTCGCCAGGGCGTACGCGAGGTCACCGGCCCTGACGGACCCGTCGCCCGCGACGTCGGCCACCCGGGCGGCCTGCTCCCGCAGGGCCTGGTCGGTGCGGGCCGACAGCACCCAGGGCAGCAGCTCCGGCTCGGGGACGTCGACCGGCGGTTCCTCGGCCGGGGGCGCCTGTTCGAGGATGACGTGCGCGTTGGTGCCGCTGATGCCGAACGAGGAGACACCGGCGCGGCGGGGCCGCTCCAGTGCCGGCCACGGCTGCGTCTCGGTGAGCAGCCGCACCGCCCCGGCCGACCAGTCCACCTGCGGGGTGGGCTCGTCCACGTGCAGGGTGCGGGGCAGCACCCCGTTGCGCATCGCCAACACCATCTTGATCACACCCGCGACACCGGCCGCACCCTGGGTGTGGCCGATGTTCGACTTCACCGAGCCGAGCCAGAGCGGCCGGTCCCCGGGCCGTTCCTGCCCGTAGGTGGCCAGCAGCGCCTGCGCCTCGATCGGGTCGCCGAGGGTGGTGCCGGTGCCGTGCGCCTCGACGGCGTCCACCTCGGTGGCCGGGATGCCACCGGCCGCCGCCAGGGCCTGCCGGATCACCCGCTGCTGCGAGGGACCGTTCGGGGCGGTCAGGCCGTTGGACGCGCCGTCCTGGTTGATCGCCGAACCGCGTACCACCGCGAGGACGTGGTGGCCGTGGCGTTCGGCGTCGGAGAGCCGCTCCAGCAGCAGCATGCCGACGCCCTCGGACATCGCCGTGCCGTCCGCGCCGGCCGCGAAGGACTTGCACCGGTGGTCGGCGGCCAGGCCCCGCTGGAGGCTGAACTCGATGAACGTGTCCGGGGTGGACATCACGGTGACGCCACCGGCCAGGGCGAGCGAGCATTCGCCGGAGCGCAGCGCCTGCACGGCCAGGTGGATCGCGACCAGCGACGACGAGCAGGCGGTGTCGATCGACACGGCCGGCCCCTCCAGGCCGAGGGTGTAGGCGATCCGCCCGGACGCGACGCTGGCCATGCTGCCGTTGCCCAGGTAGCCCGCCAACTCCTCGGGCACCTCGGGCAGCCGGCTGGCGTAGTCGTGGTACATGACCCCGGCGAAGACACCGGTGAGGCTGCCGCGCAGCGAGTTCGGGTCGATGCCGGCCCGCTCCAGGGCCTCCCACGAGGTTTCCAGCAGCAGCCGCTGCTGCGGGTCCATCGCGACCGCCTCACGCGGGCTGATCCCGAAGAAGTCGGGGTCGAAGTCGGCCGCGTCGTAGAGGAAACCACCCTCCATGGCGTACGTCTTGCCGGTCCGGCCGGGCTCCGGGTCGTACATGCCGGCGAGGTCCCAGCCCCGGTCGGTGGGGAACGGGGTGATCGCGTCGGTGCCGTCGGCGAGCAGTCGCCACAGGTCCTCGGGGGTGCGGACCCCGCCGGGGAAGCGGCAGCTCATCGCCACGATGGCGACGGGTTCGTCGTCGGCGACGGGGGTGGCCACGGTCGGGGCCTGCGGGGTGGCCGCACCGAGGATCCTGGTGTGCAGGTAGTCGGCGAGCGCGGTCGGGTTGGGGTAGTCGAAGACCAGGGTCGCCGGCAGCCGCAGCCCGGTGGCGGTGTTGAGCTTGTTGCGCAGCTCGACGGCGGCCAGCGAGTCGAAGCCGAGTTCCCGGAACGCCCGGGACGGCTCGACGGTGGCCGGGCTCTCGTGGCCGAGCACCCCGGCGACGTTGCCCCGGACCAGGTCGAGCAGCAGTCGCCGCTGGTCGGCGTCGGCGAGGCCGAGCAGTTGCCGGTGCCGTGCCGACCCGCCGACCGGTGTCGCGGTCGCACCGGCGGCCCGCCGGGCCGGGAGCCGGACCAGGCCCCGGAACAGGGCCGGGAGCTGCTGGCCCTGCGCGCGCAGCGCGGCGGTGTCCAGCCGGACCGGGACCAGCAGCGGCTCGTCGGTGGCCACGGCCGCGTCGAGCAGGGCGAGGCCCTGGTCGGTGCCGATGCCGAGCACGCCGGAGCGGGCCATCCGGGCCACGTCGGCCTCGCCCAGGTGCGCGGTCATCCCACTGCGCTGCTCCCAGAAACCCCACGCCAGCGACGTGGCCGGCAGGCCCAGCGCCCGCCGGTGCGCGGCCAGGGCGTCGACG
>NZ_JBMDWU010000270.1:0-16373 GCF_048594385.1 Micromonospora sp.
GACTACTACACCTCCGGCACCAACCAGGTGCTCTCGGTCGAGGCGAAGTGGGCCCAGGGGCAGACCTCCACCAGCACGTTGACCGTGGCCCGGGACAGCGGCCCCGGCACCGAGATCGGCTCCGGCGGCACCCAGAACATCACCCGGTTCGTCGACGCCGGGGTCTACCTCTACCACCGGGGGGCCGCCGCCGTCACCGCCCGCCCGCAGCGCATCCAGATCACCAGCCCCACCGGTGACGTGGCGGTCGCCGAGGTCAAGGAGTGGCTGCCGATCCCGGCCGACAGCCCGGAGGGCCCCGGCTACCAGAAGGACTTCGTCACCAGCTACCTCACCCCGACCGAGCTGTACGACCGGATCAAGCGGCTGGCCGACGCCTACCCGCAGCTCGCCGAGGTGGTGAAGCTGCCGTACCAGACCAACGGGTACCGGCGGAAGGCGCAGGTGGTGCTCGGTGGGACCAACGCCACCCGGGTCGCGGTCGACTCGCTCGCCTGGGGGCACGAGGGCGGCAACGACATCACCGTCGAACTGGCCGACCCGGGCGCGGCCGACCGGCCGCTTTCGGTCACGGTGACCGGCAAGGCCATCCGGGTCAGCCTGGGCACCGACGCCGCCGGCGCGGTGACCAGCACCGCCGCCCAGGTCGCCGCGGCGCTGACCGCCGAGGCGGGTGCGCTGGTCAGGGCGTACACCTATCGGGGTGACGCCGGGGCGGGCGTGGTCGCGCCGGTCGCGTCGACGCCGCTGACGGACAACCTGAAGGCACCGGCCGGGGTCTCCCGCGACCCGCACCCGGTGTACGCCATCCGGATCGGCAAGTACCGCGACGGCTCCCGCACCGGGGTGCTCGCCTACGCCCAGGAGCACGCCCGCGAGTGGGTCCCCCCGCTGGTGACCATCGAGACCGCCGAGCGGCTGCTGCGCAACCACGCCACCGACGAGAACACCAAGCAGCTGCTGCGCACCCTGGACATCTGGATCGTCCCGTCGATCAACCCGGACGGCGGGCACTACTCGTTCTACGACTACGCCTCGCAGCGGCGCAACATGACCAACCACTGTGCCCCGGGCGGTGCCACCGACGCGCTGGCCCGCAACTCGTGGGGGGTGGACAACAACCGCAACTACACCGAGTACAGCCTCTTCGACGGCTACTCGGGGGCGTCGGCGAGCTGCACCAGTGACACCTACGCGGGGCCGAGTGAGCTGTCCGAGCCGGAGAACCGCAACGTCGACTGGCTGGCGCAGCGGCCCAACATGAAGTTCTCGATGAACCTGCACTCCTCGGGCAACTACTTCATGTGGTCGCCGGGCGCGTACGCCACCCCGGGCCGGATCTCCGCGCCCCGGCCGACGCTGGCCGACGAGTCGTTCTTCTGGGGCGCGTCGTCGCGCATCCTCAACGCGATCAAGCGGCACCGCAACATGGCCGTCACCCCGGCACGGACCGGCCCGATCTCCGACGTGCTGTACTCGGCGGCGGGCAACTCCGGCGACATGCTCTGGTACAAGTACGGCATCTACGCCTGGAACTTCGAGGTGGGCACCAGTTTCCAGCCCACCTGGGAGGAGGCGCACCAGGAGACGATGGAGTTCAGCAACGGCCTGGTCGAGCTGCTGCGGGTGGCCCGGGACTTCGACAAGGACAAGAAGCGCCCGACCAGCACCCTGGCGGTCACGCCGAGCGCCACCGAGGGCTCGGTCAGCGTCCGGTTCGACGTCAGCGAGCCGGCAGCGGTGTTCTACACCCTCGACGGCTCCCGGCCGACGTTCGCATCCACCCTGTACGCCTCGGCGGGCATCCGGGAGGGGGGCGAGACGCTGACCGTCCCGGCCGGCACCAAGGTCCACTGGTTCTCGGTGGACGCGGCCGGCAACATCGAGCGCAACTACCGGCCGGACGACGACAGTTTGACCTTCAACCGGGGCTGGGCGACCCTGCCCACCGGCTGACGGACACACCGGCGGGGGCCCGCGCCCCGCGGGCCCCCGCCGGCCGACCGGCTCAGTCCTGCGCCCGCCACCGGTAGAACTCCGTCGCCACCGCGTCCGGCGGGCTGCCCCAGGTGTCCGGGTCGAACGGGCTGATGTACGGGCTGAGATCGTCCATGATCTTGGCGAACGCCGGCTGGTCGTGGCCCTGCCGCACGGCCCCGTCGAACGCCTCCCCGACCCGCTCCAGCACGTGCAGGTAGACGTCGTCGATCGAGTACAGCCACCGCCCGGTGACCCCCATCGTGGCCGGCAGCGGGCCCGCGTCGGACTCGGCGAAGATCTGCGCCACCGTGGCTTCCGCGCCCGGCTTGATCCGGGCCACGATGACCGTCCGGCTCGGCTCGCCCCCGGCGGCCGGCGGGTCGGCCGACGCCCATGAGTAGAACTCCTTCGCCACCGAGTCCGACGGGTTCCTCCAGTCCCTCGGGTAGGGCGTCACGTACGGGGCGATCTGCTCGGCGATCTGCTGGAAGGCCGGCAGGCCCCGGGTCTGCCCGGTCACCCGCGGGTCCGCGTTCCGCTCGATCAGGTGGATGTAGAGGCCGTGGAAGGACAGCAGGGTCCGCCCGACCACGCCCAGGTCCTGCGGGCGGGTGGTCCGGTCGTAGTACCCGAACACGTCGGCGACGGTCTGCTCGCTGCCCGGCACCATGCGACAGACGATCACGTTGCGGAAGGTCATCGGAACTCCTCGGGATTCAGGCGGTACGGGTCGGCTCGGTGGGGCGGGGACGACTGGCCGGCGGTGGCGACACCGGCGGGGCGGAGGGGGCGAACCGGACCGGCAGCTCCAGCAGGCCCCGGAACGGGGACGCCGCCGGCAACCGGCGCAGCTCGGCGGGCGGCACGGCCAGGCGCAACCCGGGCAGCCGGCGCAGCAGCGCCGCCAGGCCGATCTGGGCCTCCATCCGGGCCAGCGACACACCGAGGCAGTAGTGCACGCCGTGACCGAAACCCAGGTGCGGGCCCCGGACCCGGCGCAGGTCCAGCCGGTCCGGGTCGACGAAGTGCGTCGGATCGTGGTTGGCCGCGTTGAGCACCACGCCGACGATCGACCCGGCCGGGATGCGCACCCCGCCGTACTCGACGTCCTCGGTGGCGACCCGGGGGCTGGCCACCGGCAGCGGGCCGTCGAAGCGCAGCAGCTCCTCGATCGCCGAGGGCAGCAGCTCCGGGGTGTCGCGCAGCAGGTCGAGCTGGTCGGGGTGGGTCAGCAGGGCCACCGTCGCGTTGCCCAGGAAGTCGGCGGTGGTCTGGTGCCCGGCGAACAGCAGCAGGAAGGTGGTGGTGACCAGCTCCGCCTCGGACAGGCTGCCGTCCTGGTCGCAGGCGTCGATCAACGCGCTGATCATGTCGTCGGCCGGGGCGACCCGCTTGGCGGCCACCAGTTCCGCCAGGTAGTGGTGCAGCCTCACCTGCGCCTCGCCGACCGCCGCCCGTTCCTGCGCCGGCGGTCGCCGCGACGACCCGGAGGTACGGATCACCTGGGTCCAGTCCAGCACCCGGTCCTGGTCGGCCCGGGGCACCCCGAGCAGTTCGCAGATCACCACCATCGGCAGCGGGATCGCGAAGTCGTGCATCAGCTCGGCCCGGCCCTGGGCGACGAACCCGTCGATCAGGTCGTCGACGATCTGCCGTACCCGGGGGCGCAACGCCTCGATCCGGCGGGGTGCGAACGCCTGCGACACCAGCCGGCGCAGCCGGGTGTGCTCCGGCGGGTCCGAGTTGAGCATGTTCCGGTTCAGCGCCTCGGAGTTCGGGCCGAAGATCTGCAGGTAGTGCTGCCCGGGGCCGTAGAGGTCCTTGGACAGCCGGGGGTCGGTCAGCGCCGTACGCGCGTCGTCGAACCGGGTCAGCAGGTAGGAGTCGAACCGGGGTGAGCTGACCGGGCAGACCGGCGCGTCCGCGCGCAGCCGGGCGAAGGACGGGTAGGGGTCGACGGCGAACTGCTCGGTGTAGAGCTGTGCGGCGGGCAGCGGCTCGGTCATCTCGTCTCCTCGGGCGCGCTGGGCATGCTGTGCAGCACCTGGTAGGTGTGTCGTTCGGCGGATTCCCGCAGGTCGCGTACCACCCGCAGCAGCCGGTCGCGGTGCTCGCTGCGGCCGAAGGCGTCCAACCGTTCCCGGTCCGCCCAGTCGCTGATGATCAGGTAGCTGCGCGGGTCGTCGGCGTCGCGGACGAGGTCCTGGCGCAGGCACCCGTCGAGCTGCCGGATCTGCTCCGCCGCCGAGAGCCACTCCGCCTCGAACCGCTCCGCGCAGCCCTCCCGGGTACGCATGGCGAGCACCGTGCGCACGGGCGTCATCGCGCACCACCGAAGACCAGGTGCAGGTTCTTGCGCAGCGCGTCGGCGTCGATCGGCTGGCTGCGGAAGCCGACGTGCCCGTCCGGGCGGATCAGGTACAGGGCGGTGCCGGTCACCCCGTACCCGGTGCGGAACTCGCCCCCGGCGTCGACCACCACCGGCGGTGCGGGCAGCCCCGGCACCTCGGCGTCCGGGCTGACCAGCAGGTACGCGTCGACCTCACCCCGGGTGAGGGCGCGGACGTCGGCGCAGAGCCCCGGCACGGCGGCCACCGCCACCGGGTCGGCCGAGGCGTCGGCGTAGAGCAGCAGGGTGTGCCGGGGGCCGGCGGTCAGGTCACGCAGCCGCAGCGGATGCCCCACCCCCTGCCGCCGCAACCCGCCCAGGTCGGGGGCGCGGTCGCCGGGACGCGGGCCGGCCCGCAGCCCGTCCGGGTCGGTGACGCACTCGCCGACCAGTGGACTGTCGGTGTAGCTGAGCAACATGGACATCTCCTGGAGGAACTGCCGCTCCAGGTCGGCGCGGTCCAGTTCGTCGGTGAACGCCATCCGTACCGCGCGGCCGACGATCTCCTCGCCCTCCGGGCGGCGTTCGGCCTCGTAGCTGTCGAGCAGGCCGGGGGCGGCGATCCCGCGTACCGCCAGCGCCACCTTCCAGGCCAGGTTCCAGGCGTCCTGGATGCCGGTGTTCATCCCCTGTCCCCCGGCCGGCGGGTGCAGGTGGGCGGCGTCCCCGGCGACGAAGACCCGGCCGTGGCCGTACCGGTCGACGATGCCGTGGCTGATCCGGAACACCGACGACCAGCGCAGGTTCGCCGCCCGGGTGCCCGGTGGGGCCAACCGGGTGAGCGCCGCCTGCACGTCGTCGAGGGTCGGTTCGGCCAGCTCCTCGCTGAACCCGGGCGGGGCGTCCCGGCCGCCGGTCTGGGCGAAGAACCGGGGCGGCGCGAGGGTCGCGATCCGGTACCGGCCCTCCCCGCGCAGCGGGACGCAGACCAGCATGCCGTCCATCTGCCCGTCGGTCTCGTGCAGGAACCGCAGCAGGTGCCCGTCGGGCATGTCCCAGTTCACGTCGACGTCGGCGAGCATGAACAGTTGCGGGAACCTGCCCAGCCCACCGGAGAACGTCAACCCGAGCAGGTCACGGACCCGGCTGTGCGCGCCGTCCGCGCCGATCAGGTACTGCGCCCGGACGGTACGGATGCTACCGTCGGCGAGGGTGAGGGTGGCCAGCACGCCGTCCGAGCCCTGGGTGAACCCGGTCAGCTCCGCGCCGCGCTGCGGTCGGACGCCGAGGGTGGCCAGCCGTTCGGTGAGGATGCGCTCGGTCTCGTACTGGGGCAGGCCCAGGTGCGCGTACGGCAGGCCGGGGAGTTCCCAGCTCATCCGGTGGGTCTGCGTGCCGTTGACGAACACCATGTTGCCGGTCAGCCAGCTGCCGGCGTCCATCGCCTCCCGCACGATGCCCTGCTCCGCCCAGATCTCCATGGTGCGGCAGTGCACGCCGATCGCCTTGTCGGCCTGGCCGGGCGGGGCGACCGACCTCTCCACCACCCGGCAGTCGATGCCGCGCCGGGCCAGCTCGACGGCGGCGGTCAGCCCGGTCGGCCCCGCCCCGACGATGAGTACGTCCGTTGTCGTGTGCACGTCGGTCTCCCTACCGGTACTGGCTGCCCGGTCGGCGCCGGGACGGGTCGTGGGGTGGAACAGTCGGCGGCGGAAGTCGAGCAGGAACGGCGCGATCGGCCCGGCCTCCTCCCGCGCGTGGGCCGGATTGGCGACCCAGCGGTGGAACTCCGCCGCGCAACGCCACTCGGCGAAGATGTGGTGGACGTCCGAGTCGGGCTCGCGCAGCAGCTCCTCGCGCAGGTAGCCGGGGACCCCGGCCATCCGGGCGGTCACCTCGGCGTGGCCCCGGTGGAACTCGGCGAGCCGGTCGGCCGGGACGGTGACCTCGACGTCCACCAGGAGCGTCGGGTCCCCGTCCGGCTCGTCGCGCATCACCCGGTGGTCGTCGGCGGCGGCCGGTTCGCACCCGTCGCGCAGCGCGGCGGCGAGGCGGGCGGCCACCGGGCCGTTCTCGTAGTCGCGCAGGGCGTCGTCGTCGGCCCACTCGGTGGCGAGCACGAACGTGTGCGGGTCGTTGGCGTCGAGGAACAGCTCCCGGCGCAGGTTGCCGGGCAGTGCGCCGATCTGCGCCGCGGCCGTCCGCCACGCCGACCGGACGCGCTGTTCGGCGCCGGGACGCGCGCGGACCCGGAGCATTGTCCTGATCATGGGGTCTCCCTTGACGGCCTGCCCGAGACGGGGGTCCCGACCGCCGGCACACCCGCACCGGCCGTCGCCGTCCGACCCTGTCGCAGCGCACGTCACCCCGCCGTCACCGGCGGGCCGACCCGGGTCGCCGCGCGTTGACGCCAGCGGGACGACCCACCGGCCCGGCTCAGGGGCGCACTGCCACCACCGGGTACGGGTCGCGGGGCGGCACCGCGCAGCCGAAGGGGCCCGCCGACGCGGGCGGGCGGGTCAGGGGCGGCGGTTGCCGCTGCTCGCGCGGACGACGAGCTCCGGCTCGACCTGGGGGCGGGGGGTGCCCGCGCCGGTGCCGTCGAAGAGCTCCAGCAGGGCCGCCACGCACCGGCGGCCGACCTCGTCGAAGTCCTGCCGCACGGTGGTCAACGGCGGGGAGAGGTACTCGGCCTCGGGGATGTCGTCGAAGCCGACGACGCTGACGTCCTCGGGAATCCGCGCGCCCCCCTGGTGCAGGGCGCGCCGCAGGCCGAGCGCCGGGTGGTCGTTGGCGCAGAACACCGCCGTCACGTCGGGGCGCTCCACCAGGGACTGCCCCAGCTCGTAGCCGGCCCGGGGGCTCCAGTCGCCGACGATGACCGGTGGGACGCGGCGACCCGCCTGCTCCAGGGTCTGCCGCCAGCCGTCGACCCGGTCCCGGGCCTCCAACCAGTCCCGGGGCCCGGCGATGTGCCAGACCGTCTCGTGGCCGAGGTCGAGCAGGTGCCGCACCGCCAGCCGGGCGCCGGCCACCTGGTCGACGGAGATGCTGGGCAGTTCGCCGCGTTCCCCGCTGGCCTCGACGACCACGGCGGGCACCCCGGTGGGCAGGCCGTGCACGGCGACCGACGCCGTCATCATCGGGGTGATGACGACGACGCCGGCCACCGACTGCTCGGTCAGCGCGTCGATGGCCGAGCGCATCCCGCTACGGTCCAGCCGCTCCAGGGTGACGATGCTGATGCCGTACCCGGCGGCGCGGGCCGCCCGTTCGATGCCCAGCAGCGTGGCCGCCGGCCCGAACAGGATGGTGTCGAAGCTGACCACGCCGATGACCCGGGAACGGCGGCCGGCCAACCCCCGGGCCAGGGCGTTGGGCCGGTAGTTGAGCTGGTGCACGGCACGCAGCACCCGTTCCCGGGTCTCCGGCCGAACGCTCGGGTGGTTGTTGAGCACCCGGGACACGGTCTGGTGCGACACCCCGGCGAGTTGCGCGACGTCGCTCATCACCGCGGCGCGTTCGGGCCGCTGCTGGCCCATGGCGGGTCAGAAACCCCGGGCCAGGCGGTAGTAGGCCTGGTTCCAGCGCAGCTCGTCGGCGAACCGGCGGGGGGTCGTGTCGGCGTCGATGACGACCAGCTCGGTGCTGACCATCTCGGCGAGGTCGTGCAGCTCCTCGACGCCGACGGCCTGGGACAGCACCGTGTGGTGCGGGGCGCCGGCGGTGAGCCAGGCCTCCGCCGACCCGGCCAGGTCCGGCCGGGGCCGCCACACCGCGCGGGCGACCGGCAGCTTCGGCAGCGGGTACGGCGGCGCGACCACGTCGATCTCGTTGGCGACCAGCCGGAACCGCTCCCCCATGTCGGCCAGGCCGAGCACCACGGCCGGGCCGGGCTGGGCGTCGAAGACCAACCGGACCGGGTCCTCCCGGCCGCCGATGCCCAGCGGGTGGATCTCGACGTTCGGAGTGGCCGCCGCGATGGTCGGGCAGACCTCCAGCATGTGCGCCCCGAGCACCAGTTCCCGGCCGGGGGTGAGGTCGTAGGTGTAGTCCTCCATGAACGAGGTGCCGCCGGTGGTGCCGACGGACATCGACTTGAGCGTGCGCACCAGCACCGAGGTCTTCCAGTCGCCCTCGCCGCCGAAGCCGTACCCGTCGGCCATCAACCGCTGCACCGCGAGGCCGGGCAACTGCCGCAGCCCGCCGAGGTCCTCGAAGTTGGTGGTGAAGGCGCGGAAGCCACCGGCGTCGAGGAAGTCGCGCAGCCCCGCCTCGATCCGGGCGGCGTAGCGCAGCGAGTCGTGCCGGTCGCCACCGGGGCGCAGCGCGTCGACCAGCCGGTAGCTGCCGTCGTACTCCTTGACCAGGTCGTCGATGCGGGCGTCGGCGACCGCGTCGACGGCCTCGACCAGGTCGTTGACCCCGTAGGTGTTCACCGACACGCCGAAGCGCAGCTCGGCCTCGACCTTGTCGCCCTCGGTGACCGCCACGTCGCGCATGTTGTCGCCGAAGCGGGCCAGCCGCAGCGAGCGCATCTCGGCGTGCCCGATCGCGGCCCGGGTCCACGCGCCGATCCGGGCGGCGACCCGGGGGTCGCTGACGTGCCCGGCTACGGTCTTGCGGGCGACACCGAGCCGGGTCTGGACGTACCCGAACTCCCGGTCGCCGTGGGCGGCCTGGTTGAGGTTCATGAAGTCCATGTCGATCTCGGACCAGGGCAGTTCCACGTTGGCCTGGGTGTGCAGGTGCAGCAGCGGGGTGCGCAGCGCGTCCAACCCGGAGATCCACATCTTGGCCGGGGAGAACGTGTGCATCCAGGCGATCACCCCGACCGCGCCCTGTACGGCGGCGTCGCGGCAGACGGCGAGGATCTCGGCGCTGGAGGTCAGCACCGGCTTCCAGACCACCCGGGCCGGGACGGCCGGGTCGGCGTCGAGTCGTTCGGCGATCCGCCGGGACTGCTCGGCCACCTGGCGCAGGGTCTCCGGGCCGTACAGGCCCTGGCTGCCGGTGAGGAACCAGACCTCGGCGACCGGGGATGGGTTGGTCATGGGCGTTGCCTTCCGGTGGGGCTGGCGAGGGTTACTTGGTACGGATGCCGACGAGGCGTTGGAGCAGGATGAACACGAACAGCAGGCCACCAATGACGATCTTGGTCCACCACGAGTTGAGGGTGCCGTCGAAGGTGATCAACGTCTGGATGATGCTGAGCACCAGCACCCCGAGCAGGGTGCCGAAGATGTAGCCGGACCCGCCGGTGAGCAGGGTGCCGCCGATGACGACCGCCGCGATCACGTCCAGTTCCATGCCCACCGCGATGAGCGGGGCACCCGACAGGGTGTAGAAGGACAGCAGGATGCCGCCGATCGCCGAGCAGAGCCCGCTGATCGTGTAGACCGCGATCTTCGTACGGCCCACCGGCAGGCCCATCAGCAGCGCGGACTGCTGGTTGCCGCCGATGGCGTACACGTTGCGGCCCAGCCGGGTGTACGCCAGCACGGCCGCCGCCACGGCCACCACCGCGACGGCGATCAGCGCGCCGACCGAGACGAAGTTCTCGCCGAGGTGGATGCGGTGCTGGGCGGTGCTGGTCCAGAAGCCGTCGGTGATCGGGATCGAGGTGGTGCTGATCCAGGTGCACACACCCCGGGCGAAGAACATCCCGGCGAGGGTGACGATGAAGGGTTGGATGTCGAAGAAATGGATCACGCAGCCCATCGCGAAGCCGAGGATCGGGCCGATCAGCAGCGCGATCACCAGCACCACGGCGGGGTGCAGCCCGTTGCCCAGCAACGAGGCCGACACCATCGCGGTCATCGCCACCACCGACCCGACCGACAGGTCGATGCCGCCGGTGAGGATCACGAAGGTCATCCCGACCGCGACGACCAGCAGGAAGCCGTTGTCGATGAAGACGTTGAAGACGACCTGGATGTTGGAGAACGCCTGGTACTGCGAAACACCGATGGAGTACATCACCAGCAGCAGGGCTGCGGTGGCGAGCACCGGTACGTGCCGGGGTGGCACCCGCCACCAGGCACGCCCCGGGCGGGCGGCCAACGGGGTCGTGGTCATGCCGGAACCTGCTCCTTCTCTGTGCCGACCGGCTCCACCGGCGTGACCGGGACGCTGCGCCGACGGCGGAACCGCGCCCGGAAGGCCGGGGCCTGGATGAGACAGACCACGATCACCACGACCGCCTTGAACAGCAGGGACGTCTGCGGGTCGATGTTCATGGCGTAGACCGAGGTGGTCAGGGTCTGGATGAGCAGCGCGCCGACCACGGTGCCACCGAGGTAGAACCGGCCGCCGGCCAGCGCGGTGCCGCCGATGACCACGGCCAGGATGGCGTCCAGCTCGACCCAGAGGCCGACCGCGTTGCCGTCGGCGCTGGAGACGTTGGCCGTCATCATGAACCCGGCGATGGCGGCGCAGGCGGCGCTCACCACGTACACCAGGAAGGTGATCCGGCGGGAGCGGATGCCGGCCAGCCGGCTGGCCTCGGCGTTCCCGCCGACCGACTCGATGATCATGCCGAGCGCGGTACGCCGGGTCAGCACCGCCACCAGCACGGTCACCGCGAGGGCGATGACGATGGCGAACGGCAGGGTCAGCACGTGCCCCACCCCGATCACCTTGTACGGCCCGCTGTTGATGGTGATGATCTGCCCCTCGGCGATCAGCTGGGCGAGCCCCCGGCCGGCCACCATCAGGATCAGCGTGGCGATGATCGGTTGGATGCCGATCCCGGCGACCAGGATGCCGTTCCAGGCCCCGAGCACCAGGGCGACGCCGAAGCCGAGGGCCACCGCGGTGAGCACCACGCCCAGGCTGTTCTGGTCGGGCTGCTCGCTGATGTAGAGGCAGGCGACCGCGCCGGCGACCGCCGCCACCGCGCCCACCGACAGGTCGATGCCGCCGGTGGCGATCACCAGGGACATGCCCAGGGCGACCAGGATCAGCGGGGCGCTGAGCCGGACGATGTCGATCAGGCTGCCGTAGAGGTGGCCGTTCTTCAGCTCGACCGACAGGAAGCTCGGCCGGTAGACGGCGTTCGCCACCAGCAGCAGCACCAGCACCACGAGCGGCCAGAACAGCCGGTGACCGGTGATGCCCGCAGCGCGGGCCCGTACGGTGCTCATGCCGGTACCGACCCTTCCTGGGAACTGCCGCTGGCGATGACCTGCATGACGCGGGCGGCATCGAGGGTGTCGTCGTTGGTGATCTCGGTGACCAGCTGCCGGTCCCGCATGACGGCGACCTTGTGGCTCAGCCGCAGCACCTCCTCCAGTTCGGCGGAGATGAACAGCACCGCCATCCCACCGTCGGAGAGCTGCGCGACCAGGCGCTGGATCTCGGTCTTGGCACCGATGTCGATGCCCCGGGTCGGTTCGTCGAGGATCAGCAGCCGGGGTTCGGTGATCAGCCACCGGGCCAGCAGCACCTTCTGCTGGTTGCCGCCGGACAGGTTGCGCACCGGCATCTCCGGATCGGCCGGCCGGATGCTCAACGCCTTGATCCAGTGCTGGACCAGCTCGTCCTGCCGGCGACGCGGCAACGGCCGCAGCCAGCCCCGGGCCGCCTGCATGGCGAGGATGATGTTCTCCCGCACCGACAGCTCGCCGACCAGTCCCTCGGTGCGGCGGTTCTCGGAGCAGAACGCGATGTCCCGGTCGATGGCGGCCACCGGGTTGCGGATCGTCACCGGGGTGCCGTCCACGCAGAGCCGGCCGGCGTCGGCGCGGTCCGCGCCGAAGAACAACCGGGCCACCTCGGTACGTCCCGAGCCGAGCAGACCGGCCAGGCCGACCACCTCGCCCTGGTGGATGGTGAGGCTGAACGGGGCGACGGAACCGGACCGACCGAGCCCGTCGGCCGCCACCAGCGGGGTGCCCGACTCCAGGGCCGCCCGGTCCTCGCCGCTGGTCGCCTCGTCGAGGCGTTCCAGGGCGTCCAGCTCCTTGCCGATCATCTTCTCCACCAGCGCGATCTGGGGCAGTTCGCTGGTCAGGTACTCGCCGACGAGCCGGCCGTTGCGCAGCACGGTGATCCGGTCGGCGATGGCGTAGACCTGGTCGAGGAAGTGGGTGACGAAGATGATCGCGATGCCGTCGTCGCGCAGCTGCCGCATGATCCGCATCAGCTGGGCCACCTCGTCGGCGTCCAGGCTGGAGGTCGGCTCGTCGAGGATCAGCACCCGGGCCCGGATGTCGACGGCGCGGGCGATGGCGACCATCTGCTGCACGGCCAGCGAGTAGTTGCCGAGCAGTTCGGTGACGTCGATGTCCAGGTCGATGCGGGCGAGCAGGTCCTTGGCCCCGCGGCGCATCTCGCGCCAGTTGACCGCGCCGAAGCGGCGCGGCTCCCGGCCGATGTAGATGTTCTCCGCGACCGACAGGTTCGGCAGGAGGTTGACCTCCTGGTAGACGGTGCTCACCCCGGCGGCGGTGGCCTGCATCGGGCCGGAGAAGGAGACCTGTGCGCCGTCGAGGGTGATGGTGCCGGAATCGGTGCCGTAGACGCCGGTCAGCACTTTGATGAGGGTTGACTTCCCGGCGCCGTTCTCGCCCATCAGGGCGTGCACCTCACCGGGAAAGAGCCGCAGGTCGACGCCGTCGAGGGCGCGGACCCCGGGGAAGATCTTGCTGATCGCGGTCATCGTCAGGACCGGATGCCTCTCCGACATCCCACCGAACCTTTCGTCGGAAGCGGAGGCCGCCGCGCCGAACGCGGCGGCCTCCGGTCGGATCAGTACTTCCGGTTGGGCAGGGCCGCCTTGGCCTGCTCCTGGGTGAAGGTGGTCTCCTCGGTCTCGACCCGGGCGGGGACCTCCTCGCCAGCCTTGACCTTCTTGGCCAGGTCCATCAGCTGCGGGCCGAGCAGCGGGCTGCACTCCGCGATGAAGTTGAACTTGCCGTCGGCAAGCGCCTGCATGCCGTCCTTGACCGCGTCGATGGTGATGATGGTGATGTCCTTGCCGGGCGTCTTGCCCGCCGCGGTGATCGCCTCCAGCGCGCCCAGGCCCATGTCGTCGTTGTGCGCGAAGAGCACGTCGATCTTCGGGTTGGCCTTGAGGAACTGCTCCATGACCTGCTTGCCGCCGGCCCGGGTGAAGTCACCGCTCTGCGAGGCGACGACCTTCAGGTTGGGGTTGGCGGCGATCGCCTCGGCGAAGCCCTTCTTGCGGTCGTTGGCCGGCGCCGAACCGGTGGTGCCCTGCAGCTCGACGATGTTGACCGGACCGGCCGCGGACGCCTTCTCCTTGACCAGCCACTCGCCCGCGAGCTTGCCCTCCTTGACGAAGTCCGAGCCGATGAAGGTCTTGTAGAGGCTCTTGTCGGCCGAGTCCACGGCCCGGTCGGTCAGGATCACCGGGATCTTGGCGTCCTTGGCCTCCTTGAGCACGGTGTCCCAACCCGACTCCACCACCGGCGAGAAGGCGATCACGTCGACCTTCTGCTGGATGAAGTTGCGGATCGCCTTGATCTGGTTCTCCTGCTTGCCCTGCGCGTCGTCGAACTTCAGCTCGTAGCCGGCCTCGGCGGCCGACTCCTTGATCGAGTTGGTGTTCGCCGTGCGCCAGCCGCTCTCCGCACCGACCTGCGAGAAGCCGATGACGAGCTTGCCGTTGCCGCTGCCGCCGCTGCTCTTGTCGTCGCCGCCGGTGTCGCTGTTGCCGCAGCCGGCGAGTCCGCCGGCCAGCAGGCCGACGGCGAGCATCGCGCCGAGGCCGCGCCGGGTGAGGGTAATACCGGTCTTCGCCATGTGAAGACTCCTTGTACGGGGATGAGGTGGGGGATGGTGCGTGCGCGGAAGGACCGGCCGGCACGGCACGCCGGACGGACCGGACCTTCCAGGGGTGGTGCATCGGGTTGCGGTGGATCGACCGGTCCGCCGGGGCGGAGCGGTGGCGAGGACGGGCGGTCGGGCGTTACGGCCCCGACTGCCCGTAGACGTTCTGGTAGCGGTCGTAGAGGGAGTCGATGTCGGCCTGGGCCATCGGCACCGGGGTGCCGAGCGTCCGGGCCAGGTGGGCGGTGCGGGCCACGTCCTCGCACATCACGGCGGCCTTCACCGCCGCGCGGGCGTCCCGGCCGATGGTGAACACGCCGTGGTTGCGCATCAGCACCGCCGGTGAGCGGTGCCCGGACAGGGTCGCCACGATGCCCTTGCCGATGTCGTCCCCGCCGATGAGCGCGAACGGACCGACCGGGATCTCGCCGCCGAACTCGTCGGCCTGGGCGGTGAGGTTGCACGGGATCGCCTCGCCGCAGGCGGCCCAGGCGGTGGCGTACCCGCTGTGGGTGTGCACCACGCCGCCGACCTCGGGCATCGCCCGGTAGACGTAGGCGTGGGCGGCGGTGTCGCTGGACGGCGAGAGGTCGCCGTCGACCACGACACCGTCGAGGTCACAGACGATCATGTTGTCGGGCCGCAGGTCGTCGTAGGACACCCCGCTCGGCTTGATCACCATCAGCTCCCGGCCGGGCACCCGGGCCGAGACGTTGCCGGCCGTCCAGGCCACCAGGTTGTAGCGCACCAGCTCGCCGTGCAGGGTGGCCACCTGCTCGCGCAGCCGGGCCACCTCGGCGTCGAGGTCGAGGGTCATGCCGGCACCTCCAGGGGGTCGGTGGTCGGTTCGGCGGCGGGCGCGACTGCCGGACGGCGGGCGGCGTTGCGGATCGCCCGCAGCCGCAGCAGCACGTCGTCGCCGCCCCGGCCGAAGTGGTCGTGCAACCGGCGGTACTCGGCGTAGAGGGCGTCGTAGGCGTCGGCGCGCTCCGGGTCGGGCCGGTAGACCTCGCGGTCGACCCGGCCCATCGCCGCCGAGGCGGTCGGCACGTCGGGGTACGCGCCGGCCGCGACCGCCGCGTGGATCGCCGAGCCCAGGGCCGGGCCCTGCGCCGAGCCGATGATGCCCAGCGGACGCCGGGTCACGTCGGCGTAGATCTGCATCAGCAGGCTGTTGCCGGTCAGCCCACCGGCCACGATCAGCTCGTCGACCGGGACGCCCGCCTCGGCGAACGCCTCGATGATCATGCGGGTGCCGAACGCGGTGGACTCCAGCAGCGCGCGGTAGACGTCCGGCGGCCGGGTTGCCAGGGTCAGCCCGACGAGCACCCCGCTGAGGTCGTGGTTGACCAGCAGCGACCGGTTGCCGTTCCACCAGTCCAGGGCGACCAGGCCGTGCGCGCCGACCGGCTGGGCGGCGGCGGCCTCGGTCAGCGCCTCGTGCGAGTCGAAGCCGGCGGGGGCCGCGTGCTTGACGTACCAGCCGAAGATGTCGCCGACGCCGCTCTGGCCGGCCTCGTAGCCCCAGGAACCGGCGCTGATCCCGCCGTCGACCACGCCGCACATGCCGGCGACCTCGGCCCGCTCGGTACCGTTGACCACGAGGCAGGTGGAGGTGCCCATGATGGCGACCAGCCGGCCGGGGGTCAGCGCCTGCGCGGCGGCGGCGGTGACGTGGGCGTCGACGTTGCCGACGGCCACCGCGATCCCCTCCGGCAGCCCGGTCCAGGCGGCGGCCTGCGCGGTGAGGCCGCCGGCCCGCGTGCCGAGCTGCGCCAGCGGCCCGTCGATCTTGGCGACGAAGTCGGCGAAGCCCGGGTTCAGCGCGGACAGGTACGCTGGCGACGGGTAGTGGCCGTCCTGGAGCAGCCCCTTGTAGCCCGCGGTGCAGACGTTACGGGTCTCGACGCCGCACAGCTGCCAGACGATCCAGTCGGCGGCCTCGATCCAGCGCTCGGCGCGGGCGTAGATCTCCGGGTCCTCCTCCAGCAGCTGCAGCCCCTTGGCGTACTGCCACTCGGCGGAGATCTTGCCGCCGTAGCGGCCGATCCACGGCTCGTTGCGGGCGTGGGCCAGCTCGTTGATCCGGTCCGCCTGGGGCTGGGCCGCGTGGTGCTTCCACAGCTTGACCCAGGCGTGCGGCCGGGTACGCAGGTCGGGCAGCTCGCACAGCGGCGTGCCGTCGGCCAGGGTGGGCAGCACGGTGCAGGCGGTGAAGTCGATGCCGATGGCGACCACCTGGGCCGGGTCGACGCCGCTCTCGGCGAGC
>NZ_JBMDWU010000271.1:0-7117 GCF_048594385.1 Micromonospora sp.
CCGCAGCCTGCGCGACGAGGCGTTCGCCGCGCGGGAGCGCCGCCCGGAGCGGGCCGAGTCGGTGCTGCCGATGCCGGAGGCCCCACGCTCGGCGGCGGACACCACCCGGGAGAACCCGGTCGTGGCGCGCGGCCGGGCCGCCGTTCCCGCCTACTGACCCACCCCCACGACCTGACCGACCGCACGACGACGTCGCCGCCGACGCCGGGCCGCGCCACCCGCCGGTGACGGCGGCGCGTCACGTCGCGGACAGCGGCACGGTGGGCGGCGCTGCACTAGCGTTGCGGGCATGTCCCGGGAGATGTGGGCGCTCGTCGTCGTCGGCGCGGTCCTGGCGCTGGCGACACTGGTCGGCGCGGTCCTGCTGGCGGTACGGGTGGTCCGCACCCGACGGCTGCTCGGCACGCTCGGTGTGGGCGGCAAGGTGGCGTTCTACGGTGCGCTGATCTACACGATCTGCCCGGTCGACCTCCTGCCCGACCCGATCTACCTGGACGACATGGGCGTGCTGGCCGGGGCGTTGATCTACCTGACCCGGCTGGCCCACCGCCGCCGGGCCGCCGGTCGCAGCCTGCCCGGTCAACCCGGCCGCACGGGTGTCCCGCCCGGTCCGGGCCAGTCCCGCCAGATCGTGTCATGATCGGGGCCTAGCCGGGGTCACGCCGGCCCTGGGACGGGGGACGGACATGGCCGGCAGGCACCGGTTGGACCCGGACGACGAGCGGGTCCTCACGTTCTGCCGCGAGCGGCACCTGGCCACGCTGACCACCCTGCGGCCCGACGGCACGCCGCACGTCGTACCGGTCGGGCTGACCTACGATCCGGCGGCCGGGCTGGCCCGGGTGATCACGTCCGCCGGTTCGGCCAAGGCCCGGTACGTCGCCGCCGCCGGTGCGGCGGGGATCCCCGTGGCGGCGTGTCACCTCGACGGCCGCTGGTGGCTGACCGTCGAGGGCCGGGCGGTGCTGCGGACCGACGCCGCAGCGGTGGCCGAGGCCGAGCGCCGGTACGCCGAGCGCTACCGCCCGCCGCGCCCGAACCCGGAGCGGGTGGTCATCGAGATCGGCGTGACCCGCCTGCTCGGCTCCCTCCCGCCGCTCACGTCCGAATAGGACCGACCGGCGGGACGGCCGGCCGGCTGGCGGGTCGCTGACCGTCGCCAGCGGGCGGGGTCGACGGGTGGTGGCTCATCGACGGTGATGGGTTCGGGTGGCCGGCGGTGGGTACAGGCCCGCCAGGAGCCGATCCGTCCGCAACCGGTAAGGGGCACCGAGATGAGCGACCTACAGGCCACCACGGCTCAGGACGTGGTGGACGTGCTGACCGCCGACCACCACGAGATCGAGGCGATCTTCGTGGAGCTGGAGAACCCGCAGGGCACCGCCGAGCACCGCCGCCGGCTGGCCGACGTGCTGATCGCCGAACTGATCCGGCACGCGGTCGCCGAGGAGATGTACGTCTACCCGACCGCCCGTCGGGCCCTGCCCGACGGCGACCAGCTCGCCGAACACGAGATCGCCGAACACGCCGCCGCCGAGCGGACGCTGAAGGAACTGGAGCCGCTGGACCCGTCGGACGCCCGCTTCGAGCCGCTGATCAGCCACCTGGCGAAGAGCATCCGGCACCACGTACGGGAGGAGGAGTCGGAGCTGTTCCCCCGGCTACGGGCGGCGGTCGCCCACGAGGAGCTGGTGGAGCTGGCCGACCGGGTGTTGGCGGCGAAGGGGCACCTGCCGACCCGCCCGCATCCCGGCGCACCTGACCACCCGCCGGCGAACCGGCTGATCAACCCCGGCGCCGGGCTGGTCGACCGGATCAGGGACTCGCTGAGCGGGCGGCCGACCAGCCGGGCCGAGCTGCACGACGGGCAGGGCTGACCGTCGCCGGTGGTCATCTCCGGGTACCCCGCCGGAGGTGACCACCGGGTCCGGTCACGGTTCCGGGGCGACCCGGCTGCCGTCCGCCGCGTCGGACACCACGATCGCCTCCATCGGGCAGGACTCGGCGGCGTCCAGCACCGCGTCCGCCGGGTCGATCCGTTCGGCCACCGGCCGGGACAACCCCCCGTCCACCAGGACGAAGTGGGCCGGGGCGTAACTCGCGCAGATCCCCGCCCCGATGCACCGGGTCGGGTCCACGTGCACCCGCCAGCCGCTGTCCCCCATCTGCTCCACCGTTCCTTTCGCTACCAGTTCACGGGCAACGCCGTCAGACCCCGGACGAGCAGGCCGCTCTTCCAGGTCAGTGCCGCCGGGGGCACCGCCAGCCGCAGGCCCGGGGTGCGGGTCAGCAGCGTCTCCAGGACCACCTGGAGTTCCATCCGGGCCAGTTGGGCCCCGATGCAGTGGTGCGGGCCGTGACCGAAGGCGAGGTGCGGGTTCGTCTCCCGGTCGAGGACGAGCCGGTCGGCGTCGGGGAAGACGGTCTCGTCCCGGTTGGCCGAGGGGATGGAGACCAGCACCGGCTCCCCGGCGCGGACCAGCACCCCGCCGAGTTCGACGTCCGTCAGGGCGTACCGGGCGAACGCGGAGGTCGCGCCGAGCGGGATGAACCGCAGCAGTTCCTCCACGGCGGACGGCACCAGGGACGGCTCGTCGAGCAGCCGCTGCCAGACGGCGGGCTCGGTGAGCAGGACGTAGACCAGGTTGGGGATCTGGGTCACGGTGGTCTCGTGGCCGGCGGCCAGCAGGCCCGCCGCCAGACGTACCATCTCGTCCTCGGTGAGCCGGTCGGCGTTCTCGTCGCGGGCCCGGACCATCGCCCCGATCAGGTCGTCGGTGGGGGTCACCCGCCGCTTCGCGATCAGCCCCGCCATGTACGACAGCAGTTGGTCGAGGTAGCTCTCGGCCACCTCCGGCCGGAGCGAGGTGGTCGACACGATCGCCTCGGACCAGGTGTGGAACCGGTCCTGGTCGGCGACCGGCACTCCGAGCAGGTCGCAGATCACCCGGATGGGCAGCGGGGTGGCGAGGTGGGCGACCAGGTCGGCCGGTGACCCGGCGGAGATCATGCCGGCGACGAGTTCGTCGGCCAGTTCCCGGGTGCGTGGGCGCAGTTCCTCGACCCGTCGGGCGGTGAACGCCTTGGCCGCCAGCCGCCGCAGCCGGCTGTGCTCGGGCGGGTCCATCCCGAGGATGCCGGACTCCCGCTGGTAGGGGACGCTGCGCGGCTCGTCCCGTCCGACGGCGGCGGCCCGGCTGAACCGCGGATCACCCAGTACGGTCCGCACGTCCGCGTGCCGGGTGGCCAGCCAGGCCGGCTCCCCGAACGGGAGTTGCACCCGGACCAGCGGTTCGTCGCGGCGCAGCCCGGCGTAGCGGGGGTCGACGTCGAGCCGGTGCGGATCGCTGAACGGATACGGCCGGGCCTGCGTGGCGTGTGTTGTCTCGGTCACCGGGGATGCTCCCTCTCGTCGACGGCCCGCGGGCTCGCGCGCCGACCCACTCCACACGACTCCACGGTGAGTCATGCCCCGAGTGCGGATAGTAGCGAGAGTCCTCGATGGTTACCAGAGGTGATCAGCCCTTGACACGATGCTGCCGGGCCGCCCCGAACGGGGTGGCCCGGCAGTGGGAAACCGGTCAGCGGCCCTGGTCGCCCTCACCGGTGTGCGCCTGGGCGGCGTCGACGCCCTTGTCGATCTGCTCGTCGTACCTGCCGCCGGTCCGCTTGTCGGCGTAGTCGCCGGCCTTGTCCAGGCCCTGGTCGACCTGCTTGTCGTGCTTGTCCGCGAAGTCCTTGGCCTTGTTCATGAAGTCACTCATGATGTCCCCTCCTCGTTCGCTGTCTGCTGCGTTCCCCGACCATCCGGGCGCAAACACCGGGAGCGCACCACGGCGCGGCAGCAGCGGGCGGTCCTCGCACGGGCGGCACCGTCCGGAAACGACCGTCCTGAACGGAACCTGCCCGCCGGCACGGCGTTGAGCCACCGGGTGTCGCGGTCGGCCCGGTCGGGTATCGACCCCGCCGAGACCGAGGAGGAACCGACGTGGTCGAGGACGGTGCCGGGCGTACGCCCGAGGTGACGGCTGCGGGCGCCCGCCCCAGCCCACGGCAGGCCTGGGCGGCGCTGCCCTGGCTGGTCCGCACGGCGGTGGTGTGGAGCGCCTGCCTGGTGGTCGTGGTGTTCGGCTGCTACCTGCTGGGCCGGGTGGCGGTGCTGCTCGCGCCGCTGGCGATCGCGATGGCGGTCACCCTCTTCCTCACCGCGCTGCTCGACCCGGTGCTGCTGGCCCTGCGCCGGCTGCGGGTTCCGGCCGCGCTCGCCGCGCTGCTGAGCGTCCTGCTGCTGCTCGGGGTGCTGGTCGGGGTGGGGGTGCTGGTGTGGAACCTGACGGCCGCCCAGTTCGGTGAGCTGAGCCAGCAGCTCGACGAGGGGCTGCAACGCTCCCGCGACTTCGTCACCGGGACGCTGCCGGTCAGTGACGCCCAACTCGACAAGCTGATCGGGCAGGTCCGCGACGGGCTGGGCGGCAGCGCCCCCGACCCGGTCGGCGGGGCCCGTACGGCGGCCGAGGCGCTCGGCTCCACCCTGCTCGCCCTGGTGCTGCTGTTCTTCCTGCTCAAGGACGGCCGGTCGATGTGGCACTGGGTGCTGCGCCGGATGACCGGGCCGAACCGTACGGTGGCCGCCGAGGCGGGCCGGGTCGGTTGGCGCACCCTCGGCTCGTACAGCCGGGGCACGATGGTCATCGCGGCCATCGACGCGATCGGGATCGGGCTGGCGCTGGTGCTGCTGGGGGTGCCGTTGGCGCTGCCCCTGGCACTGATCACCTTCCTCGGCGGTTTCGTGCCGATCATCGGGGCGACGGTGGCCGGCGCGGTGGCCGTCCTGGTGGCGTTGGCCGCGAACGGGCCGACCACGGCGCTGCTGGTGCTGGCCGCGGTGATCGCCGTCCAGCAGGTCGAGGGCAACCTGCTGGAACCGTTGATCATGAAGCGGCAGGTGCAGTTGCACCCGGCGGTGATCCTGGTGGTGGTCACGGCGGGCACGCTGATCGCCGGCATCGCCGGGGCCTTCGTCTCGGTGCCGATCGCGGCGGTCGCCTACCGGGTGGTCGACACCGTCCAGCGGCACCGGGAGCAGGTCGCCTCGACCCCGCCGGCCGACCGCCCCCACCACCGCCGCGACGAGCCCCCCGCCGCCGCCCCGGCCTGAGACACCCGGCGCTCTTCGTCGCAAGGCGGGCGATGTTGTGGCATCCGAGCCCTCGGACACCGCAACATCGCCCCCCTAGCCTCCCCGGCCTGAGGCCGGCCCACCGGCCCGCCCCGTCAGGCGGGGACGGGGAGATGGTGGGTGAACCAGTCGGCGGCCGCGTCGGCCACCTGGTCGAGCGTGCCGGGCTCCTCGAACAGGTGCCCGGCGCCGGGCACCACGCGCAGTTCGCGCGGGGCGGCGAGCAGCTCGGCGGCCTGCTCGTTCATCGTGATCACCTGGTCGTCGAGGCCACCCACCAGCAGCAGCGTCGGAGCGCGTACCCCGGACAGGGCGGGGCCGGCAAGATCCGGCCGGCCGCCCCGGGACACCACGGCGGCGACCCGCTGCGGGCGGGCGGCGGCGGCCACCAGGGCGGCGGCGGCCCCGGTGCTCGCCCCGAACAGGCCGACCGGCAGCCGGCCCAGCGTGGGTTCGGCGGCGAGCCAGTCGAGGGTGCCGGTGAGCCGGTCGGCCAGCAGGTCGATGTCGAAGCGCCACTGCGCGGTCCGGGCGTCGACCTCGTCCTCCTCGGCGGTGAGCAGATCCACCAGCACGGTCACCAGCCGGCGACGCTGGAGCACCCGGGCCACCGCCACGTTGCGCGGGCTGTGCCGGGAACTGCCGCTGCCGTGGGCGAAGAGCACCACCCCCGTCGCGTCGTCCGGCCCGTCGACGTCCGCCGGCAGCCTGACCTCCCCCAGCGACACCGTCGCCTCGGCGCGTACCCCCATGGTGGTTGCCCCTTCCCGCTCGCCGGCCGGTGGCGGTTACCCGCCCGGGGGCCGCTCTCACCCGTTGCCTTGACACCGGCGACAAGGTCTAGCGTGACGCCGGGAGACGCCGCCGGGGAGGTCGGATGCTGATCGGCGAACTGGCGCAGCGGGCCGGGACGAGCACCCGCACGCTGCGGTACTACGAGACGCACGGGTTGGTCCGGCCCCGCCGCTCGGCCAACGGCTACCGGGTGTACGACGAGGCCGAACTGCGGGTGGTGCACGAGATCCGGGCGCTGCTGGCGGTCGGCTTCGGCCTCGACGACATCCGGCCCTTCGTGGCCTGCCTGCGGGCCGGCCACGCCTCCGGGGACGTCTGCCCCGACTCGGTGGCGGTGCTGCGCCGCAAGCTGGCCGAGGTGGACGCCTACCTCGACCGGCTCGGCACGGTCCGCCGCCGGCTGCACGACCAGCTCGCCCAGGCCATCGCACAACGGGAGGAAACATGCCTCAGGACACGGCAGCGCACCGGTTGACCGCCGTCACCGACGCCACCTTCGCCGACACGGTGCTGGCCGCCGACCGGCCGGTGGTGGTCGACTTCTGGGCCGACTGGTGCCCACCCTGCGTCGGCACCTCCCGGCACCTCGCCGAGTTGGCCGGGGAGTTCGGCGACCGGCTGCGGGTGGTCGCCCTGGACACCGACGCGAATCCCGACACCACCCGGGCGTACGGGGTGATGTCACTGCCCACCATGCTGGTGTTCGTCGGCGGGCAGCTGGCCGGCTCGATCGTCGGCGCCCGCCCCAAGAACCACCTGCGCCTCGCCTTCGCCCGCCACCTCGACACCTGACGGACCCGCGCCCGGCGGCGGTTTGCGGGGGTGGCCGGCGGGAACACGCGCGGGACACCGGCGCAGCCGCGCCGCGCACGGATCACGAGGTTCGCCATGGCCAAGCGGAAGGCACGTCAGCAGACCCGGACCATCGAGCAGGACCGCCCCGAACCGGACACCGGGCACGAGCCCGACTGGGCGGACGAGGCGGCGCAGGCGCGTACCCCCGAGGACCCCCGGGCGGTCGCCCCGCGCGACGCCGGTGGCCGACCCTCCAACGGCCCCCAGTTCTGACCCGCCGACCAGTTGCGGGTGGCGGGGAGGCGGCCGGGGGGCGCGGGGGGCCCCGCCGCGGGGGGGGGAGCGGGT
>NZ_JBMDWU010000272.1:0-25244 GCF_048594385.1 Micromonospora sp.
TGACCGTGCTGAAGATGAAGGAGGTCGCCGACGAGCTGGAGGCCGCCTGCGACGCCTTCGAGCACGTGGCGAACACCGTCGAGACCATCGCGGTCAAGGAGTCCTGATCCTGTGAGTCCCGAACTCATCGCCGTGCTGGCGGTGATCGCGGTGGCCCTGGCGTTCGACTACACCAACGGCTTCCACGACGCCGCCAACGCGATCGCGACAAGCGTCTCCACCCGGGCGCTGACCCCCCGGATCGCCCTGGGCCTGGCCGCGGTCGGCAACTTCGTCGGCGCGCACTTCGGTGCCGGCGTGGCCAAGACCGTCGGCGACGGCCTGGTCACCCTCCCCACCGGGGTGGGCAGTCTCGGGGTGGTCTTCGCCGGGGTGCTCGGCGCGATCGCCTGGAACCTGATCACCTGGTACTTCGGCCTGCCGTCGTCGTCCTCGCACGCGCTGTTCGGCGGGCTGGTCGGGGCGACCCTGCTCTCCACCGGTGGCGTGGTGCAGTGGGTCACCATCGGCGAGAAGGTCATCCTGCCGATGGTGCTCTCCCCGATCATCGGCCTCACCCTCGGTTACCTGCTGATGCTGGCCATCCTGTGGGCGTTCCGTAAGGGGCAGCCGGGCAAGCTCAACCGGGGCTTCCGCTGGGCGCAGACCGCCTCGGCGGCGGCCATGTCGGTCGGCCACGGCATGCAGGACGCGGCCAAGACCATGGGCATCGTGGTGCTGGCCCTCTACACCGGCGGTTTCCAGGACGACAAGACGCACATCCCGGGCTGGGTCTTCTGGACCTCGGCGACCATGCTGGCGCTCGGCACGTACGCCGGTGGGTGGCGGATCATCCGGACCCTCGGCCGTAAGATCATCGACCTGGGTCCGCCGGAGGGCTTCGCGGCCGAGACGGTGGCCAGCGCGGTGCTCTACTTCAACGCCCTGGTGCTCAAGGCCCCGATCTCCACCACCCACACGATCACCTCGGCGATCATGGGGGTGGGCGCGACCAAGCGGCTGTCCGCCGTCCGCTGGAACGTGGCCGGCAACATCGTGCTCGCCTGGATCATCACGTTCCCGGCCGCCGCCCTGATCGCCTGCCTCACCTACCTGCTGGTCCGCCCGCTGTTCTGACCGCCGTCGCCGAGGGGTGCCCCGACCCCGGGGTGCCCCTCGGCGACGCCGTGCTCAGGCGTAGTCGACGCCGATCCGGCCCCGGATGTCGTCCAGCAGGGCCATCACCTCCAGGGTGACCGCGTGCGGCACCAGCGGGCTCTCGGTCAGCCCGGCCGCCAGACAGCGCTGCACCTCGGCGGCCTCGTACTGGTAGCCGCCGCCGGCCGGGTCGTCGGTGAGCGTCTCGGGCTCGGCACCGGCCCGGTGCAGCACCGCCGAACCCGGCCGGAAGAACGGCTCGGGCAGCTCGATCCGGCCGGTGGTGCCGGTGATCGCGGCGGTCAGCGGGGTCGCCCCCACCATGCCGCAGCCCAGCGTGGCGACCGCGCCCGAGTCGTACCCGAAGACGATGCCGGTGTTCTCGTCCACCCCCTCCGGGCTGAGCTTCGCCCACGCCTGCACGTGCTGCGGCACGCCGAGCAGCAGGTGCGCCAGGCTCACCGGGTAGACGCCCAGGTCCAGCAGGGCGCCGCCGCCCAGCGCCGGGTTGCGCATCCGGTGCTCCGGCGGGAACGGCCCGGCCACCCCGAAGTCGGCCCGCACACTCGTCACCTCGCCGATCGCCCCGGCCCGGACCAGCTCGACCAGGCGCAGGATCAGCGGGTTGCAGCGCATCCACATGGCCTCCATCAGGAAGACCCCCCGGGCCCGGGCCAGCTCGACCAGCTCGGTGCTGGTGGCCAGGTCCAGGGTGAACGGCTTCTCCAACAGCACCGCCCGCCCGGCCTCCAGGCAGATCCGGGCGGCCTCGTGGTGGGCGGCGTGCGGGGTGGCCACGTAGATCGCGTCCAGCCCGTCGTCGGCCGCCAGCTCGGCCCACGAGCCGTACGCCCGGTCGGCCCCGTAACGGCCGGCGAACTCCTCGGCGCTCCCGATGGTCCGTGAGCCGACCGCGACCAGCTCGGCCCCCGGCACCAGCCCGAGGTCCTCGGCGAACCGGCCGGCGATGTGGCCGGTGGACAGAATCCCCCAACGTGTCATGCGCCCACGCTAACCCGCCGCTCGTCGCCGGTCGGCGGCCTGTCGCCGTCGTCCCGCCCGTCGGGGCCCGCCGGCCGGGGGCGTCGGCGGGAGGCGCTGGCCGGGGGCGGGCGGGGGTCGGGCTGGGTCGCCGATCCGGGGGCGGTCCGGGCGGCGGGGCTAGGCTCGGCGCATGACGATCGACGGCACCGGTTTCCCCGCCCCGCCGGCCCTGGTCGAGCACGCCCGTCGGTTCCACGCCGAGGGCGGCACCCCGGCGGCACCCCGGGTCGCGGCCACCGTGCTGCTGCTCCGCCCGGCCGGCACCGACTTCGAGGTGTACGTCATCCGCCGGGTCGCCGCGATGGCCTTCGGCGGGGTGTACGCCTTCCCCGGCGGCGGTGTCGACCCGTCGGACTCCGAGGCGCACCTGGACTGGGCCGGGCCCGACCCGGCAACCTGGGCGGGGCGGCTGGGTGTCACGCCCGAGGCCGCCCGGGCGGTGGTGTGCGCCGCCGCGCGGGAGGTCTTCGAGGAGGCCGGGGTGCTGCTGGCCGGCCCCGACCCGGACACCGTGGTGGGCGACGTCAGCGGTGACGACTGGGAGGCCGCACGGCAGGATCTGGAGGCACGTCGGCGGGGCTTCGCCGGGCTGCTCGCCGAGCGGCAGCTCACCCTGCGGTCCGACCTGCTGCTGCCGTGGAGCCGGTGGATCACCCCGGAGTTCGAGCCGCGCCGCTTCGACACGTACTTCTTCGTCGCTCTGCTGCCCCGGGGGCAGCGGACCCGGGACGTCTCCGGCGAGGCCGACCACACCATGTGGGTCCGCCCGGCGGACGCCCTGGCCCGCGCGCGGGCCGGCGAGCTGACCATGCTCCCGCCCACCCTGGTCACCCTGGCCGAGGTGGTCGCCGCCGCTGCCGGTGGCGCTGCTGTGTCGGCCGGCGGCGTCACTGCCGACGGTGCCGTCGCTGGTGGCGGTGGCGTGGCTGCCGGCGGCGCTGGTGGCGGTGGCCTGGCTGCGGTGGCGCGTGCCTCGGCGGCCCGGGACGCGGCCACCCCGGTGACCCCCCGCCTCCACGTCGCCGAGGACGGCACCCCGCACTTCACCCTCGCCTGACCCGCTGCCTTTCGCGTCGGGCGGGCGGTCCGGGGCTGCCGGCCCCGCTGCACCCGGTTCCGCCGCGCTCCACCGTGCAGGTCCACCGAGCGCGCGCCCGGCGGCGAACCGGCGACCCCCGCCTGGACTGTCGCCACTCGGACCCTTTAGAGCTGATGACGCTGACGACTCACCGGCACCGCCGGTGCGGGCAGTTCGCCGTGCCACCGGGCAGGAGCACCCGTGCGGGCGGTCGGGCTGGTGACGTCGCCGGGCGGGTGAGTCGTTGAGGTCATCAGGTCGAAAGGACCCGCAGGGGTATTCCGGGGGAACCCCCACCGCTGCGGCGGTCGCCCCCGGAGCGGGCGGGGGTCAGCCGAAGCGGCCGGTGATGTAGTCCTCGGTCTTCTTCTGGCCGGGGTTGCTGAAGATCTTCTGGGTGTTGTCGTACTCGATGAGTCGGCCGGGGTCACCGGTCTGCTCGATAGAGAAGAAGGCGGTTCGGTCGGAGACCCGGGCCGCCTGCTGCATTTTGTGGGTGACGATGAGGATGGTGCACTGGTCCTTGCGCTGGAACATCAGGTCCTCGATGGCCAGCGTCGAGATCGGGTCCAGCGCCGAGCAGGGCTCGTCCATCAGCACCACCTGCGGCTCGACCGCGATGGTCCGGGCGATGCACAGCCGCTGCTGCTGACCGCCGGACAGGCCCGCGCCGGGCTTGCCGAGGCGGTCCTTGACCTCGTCCCACAGGTTCGCCGCGCGCAGCGCCTTCTCGGCGGCCTCGTCCAGGATGGACTTCCGGCGGACCCCGTTGAGCCGCAGCCCGGCCACCACGTTCTCGAAGATGCTCATGGTGGGGAACGGGTTCGGGCGCTGGAACACCATGCCGATCATGCGGCGGACGGCGGTCACGTCGACGTCGCGGTGGTAGACGTCCTGGCCGTCGATGGTCAGGCTGCCCTCGACCCGGGCACCCGGCAGCACCTCGTGCATCCGGTTGATCGACCGCAGGAAGGTCGACTTGCCGCAGCCGGACGGCCCGATCAGGGCGGTGACCGTCTTCGGCTCGACCGTCAGGTTGATGTTCTCGATCGCCTTGAAACCGCCGTAGTACGCGGTCACGTCGGTGGCGTCGATGCGCTTGGCCATGGTGGTACCTCCGGGGTTCATCGGCCGAGCCGGTTGCGGCGGGCCAGCAGCTTCGCGGCGACGGTCAGGACGAGCACGAGGACGACCAGGGTCAACGCCGCGGTCCAGGCCCGTGCCGGGGAGTACTTCGACGCCTCGCCGGCCTGCTGGTAGACGAAGAGGGCCAGCGACGACTGGTTGTTCTCGAACGGGTTGAAGTTGATCGCCGCACCACCACCGGCGACGAGCAGCACCGGGGCGGTCTCACCGGCGGCCCGCGCGATGGAGAGCATGATGCCGGTGACGATGCCGGGCAGCGCGGTCGGCAGCACCACCCGCAGGATGGTCTTCCACTTCGGCACGCCGAGGGCGTACGCACCCTCCCGCAGCGGCGCGGGGACCAGCCGCAGCATCTCCTCGGTGGAACGGACCACCGTGGGCAGCATCAGCACGCTCAACGCCAGCGCGGCGGCGAAGCCGGAGAAGCCGGGCTGGCCGTCGTTGAACCACGGGGACACGATCAGCACCCAGAAGGCCAGCACGAACAGGCCGGTGACGATGGACGGGATGCCCGTCATCACGTCGACGAAGAACCGGATGGTGAAGGCGAACCGGCCCCGGCCGTACTCGACGATGTAGATCGCGCAGAGCACGCCGAGCGGGACGGTGATCGCGGTGGCGATGCCGACCTGCTCCAGGGTGCCGACGATGGCGTGGTACGCGCCGCCGTTGGCGTCCCGGGCCCCGATGTTGTTCATCGAGCTGCCGAAGAAGTCGCCGTCGAGCCGGGCGGTGCCCTTGCTGACCAGCGTCCACACCACCGAGGCCAGCGGCAGCACGGCCAGCACCAGGGCGGAGTGGATCAGCGCGCTCCAGAACCGGTTGCGGGCCGAGCGTCGGCCCTCCACCGCGTTCGCCGCGACGAAGAGACCGGTCAGGTAGAGCAGCGCGCCGAGCACCACGACCAGGACCGGGCCGCCGAGGTCGACGCCGTAGACGATGCCGGCGGCGACCAGCAGGGCCAGCACCGCCAGGGCGGGGGCGGCGTACCCGGGCAGGCGTTTCGCCCGCAGGCTGTCCGGCTGGGCCGGCGGGCGGGAACGGCGGGGGGTGAGGGTGGTGGTCATGCGGCCGACTCCGTGAACTCGCGGCGGCGGTAGATGATCGCCCGCGCGGTGATGTTGACGACCAGCGTGATCGCGAAGAGCACCAGGCCGGAGGCGATGAGCGCGCCCCGGCCGGTCTCGTTCGCCTCCGCGAACCGGTTGGCGATGTTCGCGGCGATGCTGTTGCCGCCGTTGGCGAGGATGTTGAACGAGATGGCGTACGTCGAACCGAGGGTGAGCGCGAGCGCGATGGTCTCGCCGAGCGCCCGGCCGAGGCCGAGCATGACGGCGGCGATGATGCCCGGCCGGCCGTACGGCAGCACCGCCGTGCGCAGCATCTCCCAGCGGGTGGCGCCCAGCGCGAGGGCGGCCTCCTCGTTGGCCGTCGGGGTCTGGAGGAACACCTCGCGGGAGAGTGAGGTGATGATCGGCAGCACCATGATCGCCAGGACCAGCGACCCGAGCAGGATCGAGTTGCCGTACGGGCCGTCGCCGAAGATCGGAATCCAGCCGAAGTACCTGTTCAGCCAGGCCGACAGGTCGGCGACCGGCCCGACCAGGTAGTCCCGCCCCCACAGGCCGAACACCACGCTCGGCACGGCGGCCAGCAGGTCGATCACGAAGCCCAGCGCGGTGCCGAGCCGCCGGGGCGCGTAGTGCGACAGGTAGAGGGCGATGCCCAGCGCCACCGGCACCGCGACCAGCAGCGCCAGCAGGGCGGTGAGCACGGTGCCGAAGGCGAGCGCGCCGATGCCGAACGTGGGTGGGTCGTCGTTGGGGAACCAGCCCTCGAAGGTCCAGAAGTTCGCACTGTTGGCCCGCAGCGCCGGCACGGCCTTGGCGATCAGGAAGACCGCGATGGCCGCGATGATGACCAGCACGGCGACGCCGGCGGCCAGGGTCACGCCACGGAACGCCCGTTCCGCGCCGAACGCGCGGGCCCGGGGCAGCCCGCCGCCTCCGCCGAGGCCACGGTCGTCATCGGGGGTACGGGGGCTGACTGGTGCCTCGGCCACACGCGCCGAGGCACCGGCGGACCGCTCGTGACCCAGGGTCACGGGGTGTCCGCCGGTGCCGGCGTGTGCCGAGCGGTGAGGGGTTTCACCCATCTGCTCGCTCGCTTCGACTTGAGGGGGTGTTGTCGCTCGGGACGGTCAGGCCAGGTTCTTGACCGCGGCCTCGACCTTGGTCCGGACCGAGTCGGGCAGCGGGGCGTAGCCCAGCTCGACCAGCTCGGCCTGGCCCTCGGTGCTGGCGGCGTGGCCCAGCAGGCCCTTGACCAGCGGCAGCTTGTCGGCGGCGATGCCCTTGCTGCACACGATCTCGTAGGTCACCAGGACGATCGGGTACGCCCCGGCCTCCTTGGTGGCGTAGTCGATCGACATCTTGAGGTCGTCGCCCTGGCCCTCGATCTTGGCCCCGGCGATGGTCTTGCCGGCCGACTCGGCGGTCAGCTCGGTGTACTCGCCGGCCCCGTTCTGCACCTTGGCCTTCTTCAGGCCGGAGTTCTCGGCGTACGACCACTCGACGTAGCTGATCGTGCCCTCGGTGCTCTTGACCTTGGAGGCGACACCGTCGGACTTGGGGGCACCGAGGCCACCGGGGGCCTTCCACGCCTTGTTGTTGCCGAAGGTCCACTCGGCCGGCGCGGTCTTCGACAGGTACTTGGTGAAGTTGTCGGTGGTGCCCGACTCGTCGGAGCGGTGCACCGTCTGGATCGCCGAGGCCGGGAGCGTGGCATTCGGGTTGTCGGCCTTGATCGCCGGGTCGTCCCACTTGGTGACCTTGCCGGCGAAGATCTGCGCCAGGGTGGTCGGCTTGAGCTGGAGGTTGTCCAGGCCGCCGACGTTGTAGACGACCGCGACGGGGCCGATCACCATCGGCAGGTTGAGCGCCGCGCCGCCGGTGCACTTGGCGTCGGCCTGCGGCTGCTCCTCCGGCTTGAGGGCGGAGTCGGAACCGGCGAAGTCGGCGGTGCCGGCGATGAACGCCTGGATGCCCGCGCCCGAGCCGGTCGACTCGTAGTTGATCGTGGTGCCGCTGCACTTCTGCTGGTACGCCTTGATCCACTCAGCCATGGCGTTCTTCTGCGCGGAGGAGCCCTGCGCGTTCAGGGTGCCCTTGCCGCAGTCGGCCGCGCTGGCCGAGCCGGAGGCGGAGGCGCTGGCCGGCTCGTTGTTGTCCGAGCCGCAGGCGCTGAGGCCGAGGACCGCAGTAAGAGCGAGGCAGGCAATGGCGCCGTGCCGCTGGAGCTTCACCTGAGGGGTTTCCCTTCACGTCTTTGGTCAGGTCGCCCGGATGGGGCCCGAGTGCCGGCGCTGACCGGCTGACACGAAAGCTAGAAGTGCCAGGTAGACGGTTCGCCGGTCGGAAGTGAACGGGGCATGAACAGCCCCAGCCGGGAAGGTGACCGCTGCCTGAGGGAGGGTTGTCCGTTAGGTGAACTGCCGTCCCGGTATCCGCATTGATGCGACATATCCGGGCAGTCGTTATCCGTGCGTGGCCCCGTCGTTACCGCACGGAGACAACGCCGGTCATGGCCCCGGCCGGTCACCGGCCGGGGGTGGAGTGGACGGGAGAGCGTCAGCCCAGGTGGTAGTTGACGTGCCCGCACCAGCGGGCGAACCCGAGCCGTTCGTAGAGCGCGACGGCGGCCGTGTTCGACTCGTCGACGTAGAGCATCACCCGGTCCAGCCCGCGCCGGTCCCGCAGGTAGGCCAGGCCGGCCGTGGTGAGCGCCCGGCCCAGGCCGCCGCCGTGGGCGTCCGGGTCGACCCCCACCACGTAGACCTCACCGGTACGGGCCGAGCCCGGCCGCTCGTGCACCTTGGTCCAGTGGAAGCCGAGCAGCCGCCCGGCGGAGTCGACGGCGAGCAGGAAACCGTCCGGGTCGAACCACGACTCGGCCAGTCGGGCCCGCAGGTCGTCGGTGGTCCACCGGCCCTGCTCGGGGTGCGTGGCGAAGGCACGGGCGTTGAGCGCGAGCCAGGCGTCGTCGTCCGCACCGGGGCGGAAGGACCGCAGCGTCACCCCGTCGGGCAGGTGGGGTGGCGACACCGGGGCGGTCAACGAGCGGCGCAACTGCCAGAGCACCCGGGCCCGGGTGAAGCCGAGGTCGACGGCGAGCGCCGCGGCGGACGGGTGGTCGCCGTGCGCCCAGGCCCGCAGCGGGCCGGTGGCCGCCGCGAGGACGCCCCGGACCAGCGCCCGTCCGGTGCCCCGCCGTCGGAACGTCGGGTGCACCACCAGCTCCACCCCGACCCCGGACTCCGGCTCGGTGGTGTCCAGGTGGGCGTACCCGGTCAGGGTGCCGTCTGCGGCGCGGGCGGTCAGATGCCCGGCCGGCGCGTGCGGGTCACGCAGCCGCAGCAGGGTGTGCTCGTCGAACGGGTCGGCCCCGTCGGCGTCGCCGCCGAGCCGGGCCAGGGCCAGCACCTCGGTCACCTCGTCCGGGGTGAGGCGGTCGGTGCGGGCCACCCGGTCGACGGTCGGTTCGACGCTGCTCATCCCGCCACCGTAGTCCGCGTCGCCCGCCCGGTCGGCCCCGCCGGCTCAGTTGGCCCTGCCGGCTCAGTTGGCCCCGCCGGGCGGTAGCGCCTCAAGCTGGAACCGGCCGGTCAGGTCGGGCAGCAGCCGACGCAGCGCGTCCACGGTGCCCTGTCGGTCGCCACCGGCGTCGTGCATGAGCACGACCGCGCCCGGCCCGGTGTCCCGGGAGACCGTCGCGGTGATCTTCGCGGCCCCGGGGACCTGCCAGTCGTTGGGGTCGACGGTCCAGTGCAGCGGGGTCATCCCCAGCCCCTCGGCGACCGACACGACGGGGTAGGTCCAGGCCCCGCCGGGCTGCCGGAAGTAGCTCACCGGGGCGTCCGGCACGGCGGCGTGGATGGCGTCGTTGGTGCGGATCAGGTCGGCCCGGATCAGGGCGGGGGAGCGCTTGCCGAGCAGTACGTCGTGGTGCCACGAGTGGTTGCACAGGGTGTGCCCGTCGGCCACGATCGCGCGGATCAGGTCGGGGTGGTCCTGGGCGTTCTCGCCGACCACGCAGAACGTCGCCTTGACCCCGTACGCGCGCAGCACCTCCAGCACCTGCGGGGTGTACGTCGGGTCGGGGCCGTCGTCGAAGGTCAGCGCGACCTCACCGGTGCCGGTGCTGGCGTGGCTGCCGAACGGGCCGTCACCGCCGCTGGCCGGCTGCGGCGTGTCCGGGTCGGCCCCGGCGGTGGGGGTGCCGGCCGGGCTGGACCCGTCGGGGCGGGTGGCGGGCGGCGCGGCCGGGTCGGCGGGTTGTTCGCCGTACTGGGCCCCGTCGACCTGCGCCGACGCGCCGAGAGGCTGACGGGGCGGGTCGGGGATCATGCTGCGGCCGAGCGCGTACGCGGACCCGAGCAGGGCGGCCAGCACCAGCGTGACGACGCCGACCGTCCCGACGGTCCCACTGGTCGACCGGGTGCGCATCAGCGCCACCGCCGGTCCGGATCGCGGGACGGCCCTCTCGTCGCCCCCGTGGTCAGTGCACGCACCGTAGCCCCTCTCGCCCCTGCTGATTACGGCACCAAGAATAGAACCGACAACAGGGGCAAAAGGGGCGTATGGAAATAGTCCTATCGGGGTGCGGTAATACCGCCCGGGATCAGACCGGCAGCGGCGCGGGCTCGGACTCGGGCAGCGACCGGGACGACGGCGGGACCACGAACTTGTAGCCCACCTGGCGGACCGTGCCGATCATCGACTCGTACTCCGAGCCGAGCTTGGCCCGCAGCCGCCGGACGTGCACGTCCACCGTCCGGGTGCCGCCGAAGTAGTCGTAGCCCCAGACCTCGCGCAGCAACTGGTCCCGGGTGAACACCCGGCCCGGGTGCTGGGCGAGGAACTTGAGCAGCTCGAACTCCTTGTAGGTGAGGTCGAGCGGCCGGCCCTTCAGCTTCGCCGCGTAGGTGTCCGGGTCGATGTTCAACTCGCCGGCCCGGATCGAGCCGCCGGCCCCGGACGTGGCGTTGCTCAGCCGACCCACGGCGAGCCGCAGCCGGGCCTCCACCTCGGCCGGCCCCGCCCCGGCCAGGATCACGTCGTCCACGCCCCAGTCGGCGTTCAGGGCGATCAGGCCGGCCTCGGTCACCACCGCGACCAGCGGCACGCCCAGGCCGGTGGCGTGCAGCATGCGACAGGTGGCACGGGCCTCGCTCAACTCGGACCGGGCGTCGACCAGCACCGCGTCCGGGCTGGGCCCGGAAACCAGGGTGCGGACGTCACGCGGTGCGGTACGGACCGAATGCGGCAACAGGTCGAGTGCCGGCAGCACCGCCGAGGGCTCACCTGCGCGCGCGGTCACCAGCAGCAGGAGCTCCACACGATCACCTCCGTCCCGGCGGCCCTTCGGCCGCACGCGACCAGCTGCCCCGCGGGTGGGCAGGGCGCTGAGAACTTGCGTGGGTCCCGGCGTCGCTGACGGGCGGGTAACAGCCTGAGCCTAACCGATTGCGCCGCTGTCACCTCGGCGTCCTTTCCTGTTTGTCGGATCTGCCCGTGATCACCGGTCAGGTTTTAACGTCGCCGAAACCGTGATCCCCGTCGGGCACCCCGTGATCCCCGCCGATCCCCGTCGGTCTGGCACGATCGGGGCGTGTTTCCCTCCACCTCGCCCGAGACCGGCCGTGACCCGTGGGCCGACGACGCCCCCGACGGGCCCGCCGGCCCGGCCGGAGGGCCCGCACCCGGTCCCGCCCCCGACGACGACGCCGGGGGCCGCCGCCAGCGCGGCCCACGCCGGTTCCGCAAGGGCGGCCAGCCGCGGCGCAGCGAGGACGACGAGGTCGAGCCGGACGAGGAACCGGTCGAACCGGTCGAGGTGCGCCGGCCGCTCTCGCTGACCGTCGCCGGTTTCGCCGCCCTGCTCGGCGTCGGCCTGGTGCTCGGCGCGCAGACCGCCGGCCCCGGTCACCGGCTGCCGTTCGCGATCATCGTGTTCGGCGTGCAACTGCTCTTCGTGCTGGCCTGGACGATGGCCATGCGCCCGCCGGCGCTGCTGCTGGTCGCGCTGACCAGCGGCGTGGTCGCCGCTGCGGCCGACGTCGCCGCCGTGCAGACCGACGTGGCCGGGCTGGCCCCGCTCGGGTACGTGGCGCTGGGCGGATTCCTGGTCGGGGTGCTCGGCCAGCTCGTGCGCCGGGTGGACCGGGTCCGGGTGACCGACTCGCTCGGCACCACCCTGCTCATCGTGGTCGGTGTGGTGGCGTTCGCCACCCTGATCACGCTCAGCCGGATTCCCGCCGGCACCCAGGCGATCACCGTCTGCCTGGTCGCCGCCGGCGTCGCCCTCACCGTGGCCCGGCTCACCGACGCCGTGCTCGCCTGGCCCCGGCTCGCGCCGCAGGTGCCCCGGGGGGCCGCCGGGGTGGTCGTCGGGGCGATGGTCGGCACCCTCACCAGCGCCCTGCTCGGCAGCTACCTGGTCGGCTTCACCCCGACCAGCGCCGCGGTGATCGGTCTGGTCACCGCGGCCACCGCCGTGCTGGCCGACCTCGCCGTCGGCTACGCCGAGGCGGGCCGGTTGATGGCCGGCGAGCCACCCACCATGTGGATCGCCCGGCACATGCAGGGACCGCTCGGCGGGTTCGCGCTCGCCGCTCCGGCGGCGTACGCCATGTGTGTGCTCTTTCTCTGATCCTCCGACGCCGGCTGAGGCCGGCTGACGGCGGTGGGGCGCGCGGCGCGATTGGGCGCGGCGGCGCTCGGGTAGTACCGGTGCGCCGCGGGCGGCGGCATCGATGACCGGCACGTCGCGCACCCGCGACGGCGACGACGGACGGAGACGGGCGTGGCGCAGACGTACGAGGAGCGGCCCCGGCGGCGCGGGCGCAGGTGGCTCGTCGTACTTGTCGTCCTGGTGCTGATCCTGGGCGGGTTGCTGGTGGTGGCCGACCGGGTGGCGGCCGGGCTGGCCGAACGCGCCATCGCCGACCAAGTGCAGCAGGCGATCACCGATCAGGACGCCAGCTCCGCGCCGCCCCAGGTCGACGTGGGCGGCTTCCCGTTCCTCACCCAGGTGGTCGACGGCCGGTACGAGCGGATCTCCATCGTGCTGACCGACGTGCAGGGGTCGGTGGAGGGCAACGCGGTCAGCCTGCCCCGGCTCGACGTGGACGCCCGCAACGTGCGCGCCCCGCTGGACACCATCCGCTCCGGGCAGGGCGAGGTGGTGGCCGAGACGGTGGCCGGCACCGGCACGGTCACCTACGACAGCCTGGCCAAGCTGCTGGACCGGCCGGGGCTCAAGCTCGGTGAGCAGAACGGCAAGCTCGCCGTCACCGCGCCCGTCGACATCCTCGGCCAGAAGCTCACCGTCACCGGCACCGCCGAGGTCACCGTGGCCGACGGCGGGAAGGTGTCGCTGAAGTTCAGCGACCTCAACGCCCAGGGGCTGCCGGCGGTGCCGCTGGCCCGGACCCTGCTGAACAACTACGCCCGGGGCATCTCGGTCGACGTGCCCCTGCCGTCGCTGCCGTTCCAGCTCAACGTGCGCAAGGTCGAGCCGCGTCCGGAGGGGCTCGCGGTGACCGCCGACGCGAAGGACGTCCCGATCAACTCGCCGAGCTGACTCGCCGCTCAGTCGTGGACGCGGACCCGCCCGGCGCTGCCCGCCAGGTGGGCCTGCGTCCCGCATGTTGGTCGTGAGCTGGCACTCTCCGGGACGGCTGGTAGGCTCCGAGCCCATGGGGACGCACCTCACCAAACGGCGCGCGGTCGACCTGTGCCGCGTGGCCACCTGCCTGTGTCGCTCCGTCATCTGACGGCGGGGCTGTCTCCGGCCGCCTAGCGGCCACCGCACCCAGGGTCCTTCCGACCTTCGGTGCCAACCCTCCGAAACGCCCGGCAGCGGCGCCGTCGCACGAACCCGTGATCCGTTCCTCTATGGGTCCCGCGCATGGTGCGACATCACCGATCTCCACCACCCGCGCTGGCTCACCACCCATCCTCACCAGGGAGTGATCTGATGAGTCGCGACACCGCACTCGTCTCGGCCGAATGGGCCGAGAAGAACCTCGACGCCCCGGGCGTCGTCTTCGTCGAGGTCGACGAGGACACCTCGGCCTACGACACCGGCCACATCGCCGGCGCGATCAAGCTCGACTGGAAGACCGACCTGCAGGACCAGGTCCGCCGGGACTTCGTCAACAAGGCCCAGTTCGAGGCGCTGCTCTCCGAGCGGGGCATCGGCAACGACGACGTCGTGGTCCTCTACGGCGGCAACAACAACTGGTTCGCCGCGTACGCGTACTGGTACTTCAAGCTCTACGGCCACCGCGACGTCAAGCTGCTCGACGGCGGTCGCAAGAAGTGGGAGCTGGACGCCCGCCCGCTGGTCACCGACGCGGTCACCCGCCCGGCCACCCAGTACGTCGCGCAGGAGCCGGACACCTCGATCCGGGCCTTCCGCGACGAGGTCGTCGCCGCGATCGGCACCAAGAACCTGGTCGACGTGCGCAGCCCCGACGAGTTCGCCGGCCGGCTGCTGGCCCCCGCGCACCTGCCGCAGGAGCAGGCGCAGCGGGCCGGGCACATCCCCACGGCGATCAGTGTGCCGTGGTCCAAGGCGGCCAACGAGGACGGCACCTTCAAGTCCGACGACGAGCTGCGCAAGATCTACGCCGACACCGGGCTGGACGACGGCAAGGAGACCATCGCCTACTGCCGGATCGGCGAGCGCTCCTCGCACAGCTGGTTCGTCCTGCAGGAGCTGCTCGGCCACCCCAACGTGAAGAACTACGACGGTTCCTGGACCGAGTACGGCTCGCTGGTCGGCGTGCCGGTGGCGCTCGGCGACGAGCCCGGGGAGGCCTGAGCCATGACCGCTCCCACCGCCGCCGGTTGCGCCGCACCGGACCAGTCCGCGCCCCTGCCGGCCAGCCTGGACCTGGAGAAGGAAACCGTCATCACCGGCCAGGTGCTGGCCGAGTCGGGCGACGTCGTGCCCGGCGCGTACGTCCGGCTGCTCGACTCGACGGGTGAGTTCACCGCCGAGGTCGTCACCTCCCCGGCCGGGCAGTTCCGGTTCTTCGCCGCGCCGGGCAACTGGACCCTGCGGGCGCTGTCCCGGCACGGCAACGGCGACACCGCCGTGACCGCCAACCGGGGCATCAACGAGGTCACCGTCACGGTGGCCTGACCCACGCTCGCGATCGGCCCGGGGCCGGTCACCCCACCCGGGGTGACCCGCCCCGGGCCGATCCACCCTCCGGCGGCGCGCCCGACAACCGGATGTCCGCGCCCGGCAGGCACGAGGTGCCCGTCGCCCGGCAGCCCGGGTGTCCGCGCCGGTCGCCCGGCAGCCCGCCCGCCGGGTCGTCGCCCGGCCAGCGGTGTCACGAGGTGCAGCCGCCCTGGTGGTCGACCCGCCGGACACAGCGGCGACGCCCACCGAGCCGCCGATCACAGAACACCTGGTGCTGCGGGTCCGTCACGCCTTCCTCGGAGACGGTCGTCTCGCCGAGCACCAGCTCCGGCAGGAACGCCAGCGACCGGCCGATCGCGCGGGCCAGCAGCCGCGCCGCCGGCAGGTCGTCGGCGGCGACAGTCAGGTGTACGACGAACCGCTCGCGCTCGGTCGCGGCGGTCACACCCGCACCACCCGGGGAGCGAACCGGGACTGCCAGTCGCGCAGCGCACCCTTGATCCGCGCGTTCTCCTCCCGGGTACGGGCCAGCTCGGCGTGCAGCACGGTCAGCTCGTCGGCGATCCGGTGCAGGAACCCGTCCACCTCGGTCGGGTCCAACCCGTGTCGGGACCGCCGGAACCGCTGCTGCCGCACCTGGCTCGTGCAGAGCGGCCGGTACCCCACCGGTTGGTGCCGGTGTGCCACGGGTTTGTGCCGGTGCGCCACCGGTCGGTGGTGGTGTGCTGCCGGCCCGTGGTGCCCGGTGTTCTGCCGCCCCGGCGGCCCGGACGGTTGGACAGGACGGTTGCCGGTCCGGTTGCTCGCGGGATGTCTGGCCGGGGCTTGATTGGCCGGGGACCGGTTGGTGACCCGGTGCCGGGCGGACGACCGCTCGGCCGCCGTGGGCCGCTCGGCAGTCCTGGACCGGTCGGTTGTCACGGGCCGGTCGGTTGCCGTCGACCGGTTCCGGCGGAACAGCCGGAGGAACCTGCACACGATGGGACCACCTCTCCGCAGGGGGCAGCGGGGGATCGTGCTGCCGTGGAAGGTGGCCGGGGCGGGCGGGTTCCCTTCCGATTCGACACCCGCCCCGACCGGGGGAGAGCCCTGCTCGTTGCCACGCGAGGAGCGCTCGCCGACCAACTTATTTGAGGAACTTGAAAGAGTCAACGACCGGTTGCAGCGCGTAGTTGCATGCCGTGATGAGAGCGTGATCGAATCGCGGGTGCCACGCGAGGAGTGCCATGCCTGCGACCCCGGACTACATCCGGATCTCCGACGAGATCGTCTCCGACGTCAGGTCGGGTAAGTACAAGCCGGGAGACAAGCTGCCCTCGATCAGCGAGCAGTGCAGCCGGTTCAACGTCAGTCCGTCGACGATCAACCTGGTCAACGTGCGGCTTGAGGCGCTCGGAGTGATCAGCCGCCACCAGGGCAAGGGCATCTTCGTCACCGACCCGGCGACCTGGCTGCGCAAGCCCTGACGGGTAGCTGATGGTTCCGCCACCGCCACCGCCACCGCCACCGTCGCCGGGTGATCGCGCGTGTTCGGAGAGTTGCCTGTATCACGTTTAATGGTGCCTGTGTCCACGGATGGTGATAAACCGCCTGCGCGAGGTCCACACAGTGGTGTGCCCGCATCGAGACGGCCTTGGCGGGTTGCGGCTCAGCCGCCGACCAGGAGCAGGGCACTACGTCCCTCCCGACCTACGACGACCCGGCTGGAACTCGTCCCGGCCGGAAAGATCGGTGTCGTAGCTGACCCCTGGCAGCGGCTGGTGGCTGTCGGCAGCATCCTGTCGGTGCTGTTCGTGGCCATCGGCCTCTATCTCACCAACGAAGCCAACCGGGAACAGCAGCGGCTCACCGCGCAGGGGCAGATCACCGACCGATTCTCCAAGGCCATCGAGCAACTCGGCCAGGCCGGCGCGGAGAAGATCGACGTGCGACTGGGCGCGATTTACGCACTGGAACGCATCATGCGTGACTCGGCTGCGGACCAACCCGCCGTCGTCGACATTCTCACCACGTTCGTCCGGGTCCACGCGCCCGCGCCCGCATGGCCCAAGCCCATGCCGACGCTCTTCCCCCCGCAAGACTCCCCGGCCCGGTCCAACCCGCCGGTTGACATTCAAGCCGCGCTGACCGTGCTCAGCCGCCGCGACAGCAACCGCGATGGCACCGTCGGTGCGGGTGTAGAGGACCCGAGTCCCCGCCGGTTGAATCTCTCCAACACTGACCTGATAGGTGCGGACCTCAGCGGTGCGGACCTGAGCCGCGCCAACCTGAGAGGGGCCTACCTGCTCGACGCGGATCTGAGTAACGCGAATCTGGCCAACGCGAATCTGAATGAGGCGAATCTGCGGGGTGCGGACCTGGGCCGCGCGAATGTGAGGGACGCGGCCCTACTCCGGGCGGATCTGCGTGGCGCGAGCCTGGAAGATGCGGATCTGGGAGCTGCGATGCTGTTCGGGGCGGATCTGAGGGGAACCGACCTGCTCAAGGCGCGATGGAAATGTTCCAGAACGGATAATGAGACGCAGTTGCCAGAAGGAACAGCCCGTCCGAAATTGTGCTACTGATGAGCGGCACCTCCGCCGAACACGTTGGGGTAGCTCATCCATTGGGCCGATGTAGCGGTATCGGAGCGGGCGGATACCGCTACCTCGACCCAAGAGCGTTGATCATGACGGACGCCGCCCGCCGGGGCGGGGCGGCCCGGGGGACGTGGCGGTGGCCGCCGACCCGGGAGGGGTCGACGGCCACCGTCAATGCGGTCAGCCGGTCAGAGGCCGGATGCCCGGACGCCGGCGCAGGTCGACGTCGGGGTCAGCCCGAAGTTGAGCGTCCCGACGATGCCCGCTTCCACGACGGTGCGCTGGACCTGGGGCACCCAACCGTCCTTGGCCACGATCACCTCGTACTTGCCCTTGGGCAGCCACCAGGCGTAGCGACCCTGGGCGTCGGCGGTGAGCGTGGTGCCGGTGGTCGAGCCGACCAGGTTCAGCCGGATCGTCGCCGGGACGCCGACGGTCTGGCCGCCGCAGGTCACCCCGGTCACCGTGCCCTGGATCTTGCCCCAGTTGTTCGGCGGCGAGACGTTCATCTCGACGCCGACCGACGACACCGGGTACGGCGTGTTCGAGGTGAGCCCCAGCTCACCCGAGTACGCCCCGGGCTGGAGCACCCCGGCCGCCGCCGTGGCGGTCAGCGTGACGGTGACCGTCTGGGACGCCCCCGGGGCGAGCGTGAAGCTGGTCGGTGCGGTGGACAGCCACGGCAGGTCACTGGCGTCCGAGCAGCCCTCCAGCCCGCCGAGCCGTTCGCTGTCCGCCGAGCCGACGAACGAGCTGGGCGAACCACCGATCTTGTACGCCCCGCAGGCGGCGGCACCCCGGTACCTGCTGAACTGGGCGTTCGGCAGGTTCTTCCAGGCCCCGGCGACCGGGTCGAAGCCGAGCGTCCGGTTGGTGACCGACGTCGAACCGCCGGTCACCCCGCCGGCCAGCACCAGCATGCCGCCGGCCGACGCGTACTGGGAGCCCCACAGGTCGACCGGGAGGTTCGGCAGCGGGCTCCAGGAATCCGACGCCGGCTCGTACCGCCAGGTGTCGGTGTACTCGTCGGCGGCGACCCCGCCCGCGCAGTACACCTGGCTGCCGATCCCGCCGCAGGACACCCAGGAGACCGGGTGCGGGTACGCCGTGCCGGTGCGGAACGTGCCGGTACGCGGATCGAACACCACCAGCTTGTTGCTCTCCGTGCAGGTGCTGTCGACGCAGCCGCCGACCAGGTACACCTTGCCCCCGGCCACGGCGGTGCCGGCCGCGGCGGCGGGTGCCGGGTTGACCGCCCCGGCCAGGGTGCTCCACGCCCCGACGCCCGGGTCGAAGACGTCCACCGACGGCTCCATGCCGTCGCCGGAGCCCCAGCCGCCGATCACGTACAGCTTGCCGCTGATGCCCACGGCCGACGGCTTGGAACGGGCGTGCGGCAGGTCGGGCAGCGCCGTCCAGACGCCGGTGGCCGGATCGAACACCCAGGCCTTGCGCTCGTTGCCGGTGTCGCCACCGCCGCCGACCGAGTAGACCTTGCCGTCCAGGTTGGCCGCCGCGTTGTCGTAGATCGCGGCGGGCAGGTTGGTGATCCGGGCCCACGCGTCGTCGGCCTGCGGCGCGGCGTCGGCGTTCCCGCCGCCGTACCGGGCACCGGTACGGCCGGTGCTGATCCCCTTGACCACCTGCTCCCGCAGCGGCGCGCCGCCGGTGGACAGCACCTCGAACCCGCCACCACGTTCCAGCAGCTCCACGGTCGCCGGGGCGGAACCCGTGTTGCGGACCGTCACCTTGGCGGTGCGGGTGCTGCCGTACGGCTGGTGGGCCTCGATCGTGGTGGTGCTGACGGTGAGCCGCCCCGCGGTCAGGGCCAGGTCGGCCCGGCGGGTGCTGTCGGCCACCACCGTCACCTGCTGCGTGACCGGGGTGTACGGCGGCTTGGCGGCGGTGAACGGGTGGGTGCCGGTCAGCCCCGAGAAGAGGTGGTAGAAGCCGTCCGGCAGGTTCGGGTCGTCCGGGGTGGCCGCCGAGACGGCCGTGTCGGTGGGCCGGTCGACGCTGGTCACCGTCACCCCGTTGACCGCCGCGCCGGTGTTGCGGTCGGTGGTGTTGCCGACCACCAGGCCGCCCGGGACGGGCGTGCAGTCCCGGTTGACCAGCTGGACGTCATCCACCTGCCACCACCAGGCGAAGGTGCCCTTGAACCGGAAGCGCACCAGCGCCCCCGTCGCACCGGCCGCCGGGGTCAGCGGCACCTCCTCGACCCGGGGGCCGCGCCGGCTGGCGGTCTGGTGCCAGACGTTCGTCCAGCTCGCCCCGGCGTCGGTGGAGACGTCCACGTCGGCGGTGTCGCTGATCCCGACGGCCCGCCAGTCACTGCGGAAACGCAGCAGCGGCGCGGCCGAGGCGGACAGGTCGACCGGCGGGGCGACCAGGTCGGTGTCCTGGGTGTTGCCGGTGCCGAGCTTGTCGCTGTCGATGATCGCGAACCCGCCGGTGCCGCCGGTCAGGTTGCCCCGTGCGCCCGGGTCGTTGAAGACCCAACCGCCCTTGTCGGTGCGGTTGCGCACCGACCAGCCCTCCGGCGCGGTGGTGCCGTCGAAGCTCTGCGACAGCAGCGGCGCGCTGAGGCTGCCGGTGTAGCCGGCGGCGACACAGGCCGCCTCGACCGGGACGGGGACGTCGGCAGTGGTGGCCGTCGACCCGACGGTCAGGTCCTTCGTCACCGTCCGGTAGCCCGGGTACTGCGCGGTGACGGTGAGCTTGTAGTCGGTGTTACCGGCCACGGTGAACGAGTACCGGCCGGTCACCGGATCGGTGAAGACGGGTCCGCCGGGGCGGCCGGCGACCTCGATCGTGGCGTACAACGGCCAACCGTGCCCGGAGCCGTCGGTGACCCGGCCGGAGACGGTGACCGTCGGCGTGGCCGTCAGGGCGAAGTCCCGGGTGACCGAGCCGTCCTCCGGGACGGTCACGGTGCCGGTCGCGGTGCGGAAGCCGTACGCGGAGACGGTCAGCGTGGTCTCGCCGGCCGGCACGGTCAGCGAGTACCTGCCGTCGGTGCCGGTGCTGACGCTGCGCGCGCCCGTGGCGACGGTGGCACCCGCCACCGGGTCGCCGGTCGCCTCGTCGGTGACCCGGCCGGCGACCTGCCCCACCGGACCGCGCGGGGCCTGCCGGACCGCCTCGTACGCGTTGAGCCGACCCTCGCCGAAGACGTTGTTGTCGGCGGCGGTGCCCCCGCAGGTGGTCGCGTCGACGTCGGTCGCGGTGCGGTCGAGCAGCTCCTCGGTGGCGGCGATGTCCCCGCGCAGGCTGGGCGCGGCCGACCAGATCAGGGCGATCGTGCCGGCGACGTGCGGTGCGGCCATCGAGGTGCCGTTGAACGACGCGTACCCGTTACCGGGGACGCTGGAGCGTACGTTGCTGCCGGGCGCGGCGATGTTCGGCTTCAGCCCGGCCGGGTCGGTGGCGTCGCCCCGGCCGGAGAACCCGGAGATGGTGTTGTTCACGTCGTACGAGCCGACCGCGTACGCGTTGGGGTTGTCACCGGGGGAGCCGGCGCTGCCGCAGGCCGGGCCGTCGTTGCCGGCGGAGAAGACCGGGAACATCCCGGCGGCCCGCCAGGCGGCCACGGTCTGCTGGTACCACGGGTCGCCGCCGTCGCCGCCCCAGGAGTTGTTGACGATGTCGGGGCGCAGGTCGGGGCGGGGGTTCTGGCCGTTGAGGTCGGTCGGGGCGAGCACCCACTGGCCGGCGGCCAGCAGCGAGGCGTCCGAGCAGTTGTTGGACTCGCAGCCCTTGGCGGCGATCCACTTCGCGCCGGGGGCGACCCCCACCTGGTTGGCGGACCCGTCGGTGCCGACCATGGTGCCCATGGTGTGGGTGCCGTGGTCGTTGTTGTCGCAGGGGGCGTCCTGCGGGCAGATGCCGGCCGGGTCGTACCAGTCGTAGTTGTGGTCGAACGTCCCGCCACCGAGGTTGCCCCGGTAGGAGTTGACCAGCGCGGGGTGGTCGAACTGCACGCCGCTGTCGATGTTGGCGACGACCAGGCCCTCACCCCGGTCGCCGAACTCGTCCCAGACGCGGGGTGCGCCGATGTTGGTCAGTCCCCACTCGACGGCGTCGGTGCCGGCGCGGGCGGCGGTGCTGCGGACCGGACGGATCAGCGGGTAGCTGCGGGTAGCGGCGATCCGCTCGACCTCGGGCCGGGCGGCGATGGTGTCCAGCAGCGCCCGGTCCCCGGTCACCCGTAGCGCGTTGGCGATCCAGTAGGCGGTGTAGGTGGCCTTCCGGTCGTCCAGCACCGTCCGCAGGTCACGCTGGGTCCGGTCGGCGGTGGTGGTGAGCAGCCGGTGCACCTCGGCGGCGCGGGCGTCCGGGCTGCGCAGCCGGGCCGCCTGCCCGAGCGGGGCCTGTTCGCGCAGGTAGACCAGGAAGGTCTCGGTGCCGTCGGCGAGCCCGTCGAGGACCTGCCGGTCCACGGTGGCCCGGGGTGCGGCCGGCGCGGCCCCGGCGGGTAGTGCGGGCTGGGCGGTGAGGCCCAGGAGTCCGGCCGCGAGCGCGGCCACCAATCGCCACCGGGACGGTCGTCCGGTCGGTCGTCTGAGCACGCTGTTCCTCCCCACGTCGTCGGGCCCGATCGGTTCGGGCCCGGCCGCGTGTGCCGGGGTCGCGGCCACGCGGAGCGGCTGAGGAGGTGGCCGGTGGTGGGTGCTGCGTGGGCCCCCACGGCCGCTGTGCATCATGCTCAGCCGGAGAACCAAGCTGATCAATGGATCGGGTCGGTCAGTATTCGGTCAGTAACCGGGCGCCACGCTGACCGCTAGGCTGACGACAGGCCGCGCCGGCCCCCGTCGTGGGCAGACGGGCCCGTCGGGCAGCGGGCGGCGGGTGCGGTCCTGGGGAGGACGGGTGACCGGTGTCGACATCCCTTTCGTGGTCTGTGTCAGCGCTGACGTCTCGGTCCGGGAGCGGGTGGTCCGCCGGCTCGACGACCTCGGCCCGGTGGTGATCTGCGCCGACCTGGCCGAGTTGCGCGCCATGCTCTTCCCGGGCCCGCCGGTGCCGGCCCCCGCGCCCCCGCCGGAGCAGGTCCCGGTGCACTGCGGCGACCTCCTCGTCGACCCGGCCCGCCACATGGTCACCTGGCGGGGGGAGCCACTGGCGCTGACCCGGCTGGAACGGGAGCTGCTGGCCCGGCTGGCGGGCGACCCCGGGTCGGTCTGGAGCTACGAACGGATCTTCGGCTCGGTCTGGGGCGGCACCTGGCTGGGCGACGCGGCCATCCTGCACTCGGCGGTCAAGCGGTTGCGCCGCAAGCTGCGCGAGGTGGCCGGCGGCCCGCAGGTGCAGACCGTACGCGGCGTCGGCTACCGGCTCGCCGTACCGCGCGGCTGACCCCGGGCACCGCCGGGTGGGCCGGCGGCGGGGGCGTGACACGATGGCCCGGTGAACGGTGCCGTCCAGCAGGGGTACGCCCCACCGACCGGTCCGTCCGCGCCACGCCGCCGGCTGGCCTGGCTGTTGGCCGTGACGGTGACCTGGGCGGTGGTGGTGGGCGGGCTCACCTGGTGGTCGGCCCGGCACGACCCGCCGACCGTCAAGGAACAGCGCACCCTCGCCGACGCCGGCCCGGTGGTCGACCGGGCGCTCGGTGAACTGGTCGCGGCGGTCGGCGACGGGGCCTGGGCGCTGACCGGCCCGCAGGTCGAGCACGGCTGCCGGATCACCCCGATGGCCGACGGCGCGACCCTGACCCGGGGGCTGGACGTGCTGGTCGCCGAGGGGGGCGAGCGGGCCCTGTTGGACCGGGTCGCCGACCGGCTGCCGGCCGACTGGCGGGCCGGGGTGCGGGCCGGCGCGTCCGGTCCCCGGTTGCGCGCCGACGCCGGGGAGTTCGTCGCCGTGCAGGGCCGGGTCACCAGCGGCGGCCGGGTCCGGTTCACCGCCGACACGGGATGCCGCCCGGTCGGTGCCGGCTATCCGCAGCCGTCGGCGGCCCCCGCCGACCCCACGCTGGACGCCGCGCTGCGGGCGCTGGGCCGCCCGGCGCGGTCCGCCCCGGAACAGGTCACCGCGCCCTGCCCGGGTGGCGGCACCGCCCGTACCGTCGCCGTCTCGGCCGGCGACGCGCCGGTCGCGCTGACCGGCCTGCGTCCGCTGGCCGCCGGCTCCCCGGTGGCCGACCTCCCCGAGGTGTACGCCTACCGCAGCGGCCCGGCCACCGTGCTGGCCGACGGCACCGGCGCGCAGGTACGGCTCGCCGCCTCCACCGGCTGCCCCGGCTGACCCGCCCGCCCGGTCAGCGGCGGGGTCCGTGCTCGCGCGGGCTCCGGCTGCGGCCCAGGGCGTCGACCCGACCCCACCGGCCCGGGATGTCCAGCAGCTCGACCCGACCCATCCCCTCCGGCACCAGCGGATCGATGATCAGGTGCTCACCCTGCGGTTCCAGGCCGAGGATCACCCGCAACAGCAGCAGCGGCGTACCGGCCGACCAGGCCTGCGGGCTGCACGCCGTCGGATACTGCACCGGGTAGTCGGTGAGGGTGCGTTCGAAGCCGGCGAACGCCTCCGGTAGCCGTCCGTTGAAGAACCGGGAGGCGTCGAACATCGCCTCGCAGATCCGCCCCGCCTCCTCCCGGAAGCCGTACCGGCTCAGGCCCCAGGCGATGAACGCGTTGTCGAACGGCCACACCGTGCCGACGTGGTAGCCGATCGGGTTGTAGCGGCCCTCGTCGGTGGCCAGGGTGCGCACCCCCCAGCCGGAGTAGAGCCGGGGACCGAGCAGGTGTTCGGCGATCCGGGCCGCCCGGGGTTCGTCGACGATGCCGCTCCACAACAGGTGGCCGATGTTGGAGGTGAGCGAGTCGACGTGCCGGCCGTCCGGGTCCAGGGCGACGGCGAAGTACTCCTTCTCCGGAATCCAGAAGTCCCGGTTGAAGCGTTCCTTGAGCGCCGCCGCCTCCCGTTCCAGCCGGTCGGCGTACTCGGGGTCGTTCCAGAACAGCCGGGCCATCCGGGCGCCGCGCCGCTTGGCGTCGTAGGCGTACCCCTGGATCTCGCAGGTGGCCCGGGGGAAGCCGGGCAGCCGGCCGTCGGCGTAGGAGATGGCGTCCCAGGAGTCCTTCCAGCACTGGTTCTCCAGGCCGGTCTCCGGGTTGCGGCTGCGGTACCAGACGTACCCGGTGCCGAGCAGGTCGCCGTAGGTGTCGATCCAGTGCAGGGCGGCGCGGGCGGCGAACTCCAGCCGTTTGACCAGCGCCGCGTCCCCGGTCCACCGCTCGTACTCGTCGAGCAGGATGAGGAACAGCGGGGTCGAGTCGGCGGCCCCGTAGTAGGGGGAGTGCGGCTGCTCCTCGAAGCCGGCGGTCTCGCCGTACCGCAGCTCGTGCAGGATCTTGCCGGGTTCCTCGTCGCGGAAGTCGTCGAGCCGGTGACCCTGGAGCCCGGCCAGCATCAGGATCGTCGGCGGCACCAGCTCCGGCAGGAACGGCAACACCTGCAACGAGGTGAGCATGCTGTCCCGCCCGAACAGGGTCATGAACCAGGGCAGACCGGCCGCGAGCAGCCGTACGCCCAACGTGATCGACTCGTACCGGAGCGCGGCCAGGTCGTGCAGGCTCTGCCGGTACGCCCCGGCGAGCGGCTCGCAGTCGCAGCCGAGTTGCGGCGCCCGGGCGACCAGGTCCTCCTGCTCGTCGCGGATGACCGACGGCCCGCGTGCCGCCCCGAGCGCGGTGATCGCCCGGACGTCCTCGCCCCGCGCGCCGTGGATGATCGGCGTCACGGTCAGCCGGGTGATCCACTCGCTGTGCGGGGCGACGGTGATCGACCAGGTCATCCCGGCCTGGTCGACGCGGGCGTCGGTGCTGCTGGTGATCATCGCCTCGCGGTGGAACGCCTCCCGCCGGTAGGTCAGCCGCAGCGTGTTGTCCCCGGCGACCGCGCTGGTCCGGCCCTTCTTCGGCTGCTGGTGCTTGATCTCGAAGAGGTCGGCGAAGTCGGAGCCCATCTCCAGCCGCAGGTCGAAGCGCATCTCCCGGCCGGAGTGGTTGAGCACGGTGAGTTCCTCGGTGAAGTTC
>NZ_JBMDWU010000273.1:0-5438 GCF_048594385.1 Micromonospora sp.
CCCGGCGGGATCTGGATCTCCTCGAAGTCCAGCTTGCGGGTCTTCTCCGCCTCGGCGGCCATCTCGTCGTAGCGGTCCAGCCGGGCCTTGGACTTGGTCTGCCGGGCCTTGGCGTTGGAGCGGACCCACTCCAGCTCCTCGGTGAGCCGCTTCTTCATCTTGGCGTCGCGGCGACCCTCGACGGCGAGCCGGGCGGCCTTCTTCTCCAGGTAGGTGGAGTAGTTGCCCTCGTACGGGTACGTCCGGCCGCGGTCCAGCTCCAGGATCCAGTTGGCCACGTTGTCGAGGAAGTACCGGTCGTGGGTGATCGCCATGACGGTGCCCGCGTACTTGGCCAGGTGCTGCTCCAGCCAGGAGACGCTCTCCGCGTCGAGGTGGTTGGTGGGCTCGTCGAGCAGCAGCAGGTCGGGCGCCTCCAGCAGCAGCTTGCACAGGGCGACCCGGCGTCGCTCCCCACCGGAGAGCTGGGTGACGTCGGCGTCCGGCGGCGGGCAGCGCAGCGCGTCCATGGCCAGTTCGAGTTTGGAGTCGATGTCCCAGGCGTCGAGGTGGTCCAGCTCCTCCTGGAGCTTGCCCATCTCCTCCATCAGCTCGTCGGAGTAGTCGGTGGCCATCTGTTCGGCGATGGCGTTGAACCGGTCCAGCTTGGCCTTGGTCTCGGCGACCGCCTCCTCGACGTTGCCGAGCACGGTCTTGCTGTCGTTGAGCGGGGGCTCCTGGGCGAGCATCCCGACGGTGTAGCCGGGCATCAGCCGGGCCTCGCCGTTGCTCGGCTTGTCCAGCCCCGCCATGATCTTCAGCAGGCTGGACTTACCGGCGCCGTTCGGGCCGACCACACCGATCTTGGCCCCCGGCAGGAAGTTCAGCGTCACGTTGTCGAGCACGACCTTGTCGCCGTGCGCCTTGCGCGCCTTTTCCAGGACGTAGATGAACTGGGCCACGGTGCGGGCTACCTCCGTCGGTTGCTGTCGCCTTGGACGGCGGCGCGGCGCGGGCTGCGACCTTCGCCCGCCGCCGCCGGCCGGGGGCCGGCCACGCGCACGCCACCGTCAATCCTGACAGGTACGGCCCGCCACGCCCACATCACCCCGCCCGGTCGGCTCCACGTCACTTCCGCCACCGCTGAGCTGGTGATGTTGACAAGATCACGGTACGGGTGAAGCGGCCGTGGGACGGGTAGGTAAGTCCGGCACGGGGTCCCAGACGCCGCAGCTACGCTCAGTACGCTCATCGCGGTGGACCCGTCAGCACCCGGAGGTGGCCGATCGTGACCGTCCGTAGCTCCTTTGTCGTTGTGGCCAACCGACTGCCGGTCGACGAGGTGAGCACACCCGAGGGACGACAGTGGCGGCGCAGCCCCGGCGGGCTGGTCACCGCGCTGCACCCCGTCCTCGCCGAGCACCGGGGCACCTGGGTCGGCTGGGCCGGTGGCACCGGCGCCGCCCCGGAGCCGTTCGACCTGGAGGGCATCCGGCTGCACCCGGTGCCGTTGAGCGCCGAGGAGTTGGAACGCTACTACGAGGGCCAGTCCAACGCGACCATCTGGCCGCTCTACCACGACGCGGTCGAGACCCCCGCCTACAAGCGCCGCTGGCGGGAGGCGTACCGGCTGGTCAACGCCCGGTTCGCGGAGGCCGCGGCGGACGTCGCGGCCGAGGGCGCGACGGTCTGGGTGCAGGATTACCAGCTCCAGCTCGTCCCGGCGATGCTGCGCGAGCTGCGGCCGGATCTGAAGATCGGCTTCTTCCTGCACATCCCGTTCCCGCCGATCGAGCTGTTCATGCAGATGCCGTTCCGCACCGAGATCCTGCGCGGCCTGCTCGGCAGCGACCTGGTCGGCTTCCAGCAGCGGCTGGCCGCGCAGAACTTCGTCCGGCTGGCCCGGCACCTGCTCGGGCTGCGCTACGAGGGGCAGATGATCCAGGTCGACGGGCGGCAGGTGAAGGCCGGTGCGTTCCCGATCTCCATCGAGACCAAGGAGATGGAGCGGCTGGCCGAGGACCCGGCGATCCAGGCCCGGGCCAAGCAGATCCGCGAGGAGCTGGGCAACCCGAAGACGATCATCCTGGGCGTCGACCGGCTGGACTACACGAAGGGCATCGAACTTCGACTCAAGGCCTTCCGGGAACTCCTTGCTGACGGAAAGTTGACAGTTCCGGACGCGGTTATGGTGCAGGTGGCCACCCCCAGCCGGGAGCGCGTGGAGCACTACCAGGCACTTCGGGTCAAGGTGGAACGCGAGGTTGGTCGGATTAACGGCGAATTCGGCAGGGTCGGCGTGCCGGCGGTGCATTATCTGCATCAGTCGTACAGTCGCAGCGAACTGGCCGCGATGTACGTCGCGGCCGACGTGATGATGGTGACCCCGCTGCGAGACGGAATGAACCTGGTGGCCAAGGAGTACGTCGCATCGCGCGCCGACCAGGGCGGTGCGCTCGTGCTCAGCGAATTCGCCGGCGCGGCCACCGAGCTGCGCCAGGCGTTCCTGTGCAATCCGCACGACCCCGACGCCGTCAAGGACGCCCTCCTGCGGGCTGTACACGTAGAGAAGCCGGAGGCCCGTCGACGCATGCGGATCATGCAACGTCACCTGCGCACCCACGATGTGGGGCACTGGGCGAAGTCCTTTCTGACCGAGTTGGGCGCACCGGGGACGGAGGCCGAGTGAACGCCCCCACCGCCGAGATCATCACCCCCGCCGCCGGGACGATGGACCCGGAACTGCTCGCCGCGATCGGACGCATCGCCCGCGTACCACAGCTCCTGGTCGCCTGCGACTACGACGGCACCCTCGCGCCGATCGTGGCGGACCCGAGCAAGGCCGTGCCGCTGCCCGAGTCGGTCGCCGCCGTCCGGGCGCTGGCCTCGCTGCCGCAGACCACCGTCGCGGTGGTCTCCGGACGGGCGCTGCGCGACCTGGCCGCGTTGTCCCGGCTGCCCAACGAGATCCACCTCGTCGGCAGCCACGGCTCCGAGTTCGACATCGGCTTCGTCGAGCGGCTCTCCCCCGAGCTGGTCGCCGTGCGCACCCGGCTGCGCGACGCGCTGCGCGAGATCGCCCAGGCCCACCCGGGGGTACGGCTGGAACGCAAGCCGGCCAGCGTCGCGGTGCACACCCGCGGGGTCGACCCGCAGGTCGCCGCCGCCGCCGTCGAGGCCGTCCGCAACGGACCGGCGAAGTGGGACGACGTCACCGTCACCCAGGGCAAGGAGGTCATCGAGCTGTCGGTGGTCGCCACCCACAAGGGCACCGCGGTCGACCAGCTCCGCACCCAGCTCTCGGCCAGCGCGGTGCTCTTCATCGGCGATGACGTCACCGACGAGAACGCCTTCGGCACCCTGCGCGGCCCCGACCTGGGCATCAAGATCGGCCCCGGGGACACCCAGGCGCACTACCGGGTGGCCGAGCCGATCGAGGCGGCCCGCGCGCTGGGCCTGCTGCTGGAGACCCGCCGGCACTGGCTCTTCGGCGAGCGGGCGGTGCCGATCGAACGGCACTCGATGCTGGCCAACGGGCGTACCGTCGCGCTGCTCACCCCCGAGGCCAAGGTGAGCTGGCTCTGCCACCCCAAGCCCGACTCGGCGGCGATCTTCGCCGACCTGGTCGGCGGCAGCCCGGCCGGGCACTTCACCGTCGGGCCGGAGCGCGGCGGCATCCCGCTGGGCCAGCGCTACCGCAACGGCACGATGACCGTGGAGACCCGCTGGTCGGGGCTCACCGTCACCGACTGGCTGGACCTGCCGGCCCGGGAGACCACCCCGGACGGCCCGGCCGTCATCACCGGCGACTCCACGCTGGTCCGGGTGCTCACCGGCTCCGGCCGGGCCCGGATCGAGTTCGCCCCGCGCCCCGAGTTCGGTCAGGTCGCCACCCAGCTCCAGCCGATGGACAACGGCCTGCTGGTGCTCGGCTCCAACGAGCCCGTCGCGCTCTACTCCCCCGGGGTGACCTGGCAGGTCCGCAACGACGGCGGGTACGAGACCGCGCACGCCGTGGTCGACCTCTCCGCCACCGGCGGCCAGGTGGTGCTGGAGCTGCGCTTCGGCACGCACAGCCTGGAGGACCACGCGGTCGCCATCCACGACCGGCAGGCCAGCGCCGAGCAGCCCTGGAAGGAGTGGGTGGCCTCGCTGCGGCTGCCCGCCACCGCCCGGGACCTGGTCGCCCGCAGCGCGCTCACCCTGCGTGGGCTCTGCCACGAGGCGACCGGCTCGATCCTGGCGGCGGCGACCCCCTCGCTGCCGGAGGAGCTGGGCGGCGTCCGCAACTGGGACTACCGGTACTGCTGGCTGCGGGACGCGGCGATGACCGCGCGGGCCCGGGTCGACCTCGGCTCGCTCGAGGAGGCCGAGGCGCTGCTGCGCTGGGTGGACGGCTGCATCGAGCGCACCGGCGGGCACCCCGAGCGGCTGCACCCGCTCTACACGGTCGACGGCTACGAGCTGGGCGCCGAGGCGGTCATCGACACCCTGCCCGGGTACGCCGGCTCCCGGCCGGTCCGGGTCGGCAACCTCGCCAACCACCAGCTCCAACTGGACGTCTTCGGCCCGATCGCCGACCTGATCGCGGCCGTCGCCGACGCCCGGGGTTCGGTCCGCGACGACGAGTGGCGGGTGCTGGACAACATGGTCGAGGCGGTCCGCCGCCGCTGGCACGAGCCCGACCACGGCATCTGGGAGGCCCGTCTCCCACCCCGGCACCACATCTTCTCCAAGGTGATGTGCTGGATGACCGTCGACCGGGCCCTGCACGTGGTGCGTCAGCACGACGGCGAGGACCGGCCGGAGTGGGTGGAGCTGCGCGACCGGATCGGCGCCAACGTGCTGGAGAACGGCTGGCACGAGGAGGTCGAGGCGTACAGCGTCGCGTACGGCGACGAGGACATGGACGCCTCCTCGCTCTGGATCGGGCTGTCCGGCCTGCTCCCGGGCGACGACCCGCGCTTCCTCTCCACCGTGCTCAAGATCGAGGCGGATCTGCGCAGCGGCCCGGTCGTCTACCGCTACCACTGGGACGACGGTCTGCCGGGTCGGGAGGGTGGCTTCCACATCTGCACGGCGTGGCTGATCGAGGCGAACCTGCGCACCGGTCGGCGTACCGACGCCGAGGAGCTGTTCGCCCAGATGGTCGACACTGCCGGCCCGACCGGGCTGCTCCCCGAGCAGTACGACCCGCTGGCCGAGCGCGGGCTGGGCAACCACCCGCAGGCGTACAGCCACCTCGGCCTGATCCGCTGTGCCCTGCTGCTGGACAACATGCTCAAGCAGTAGCGCCCCACGCGATCGACTCAGTTGGGCCGAAGTTTCGGCCACCGCGTCGAGGGTGGACCGCAGCACCCGCTGGGCACCCGTCGTGGCCTCCTGGACCACGGCGGCCGGCGTCTGCGGCGGCCGGCCGTGGGCGATCAGGGTCCGGCTGATGGCGGCGAGGTTCTTCA
>NZ_JBMDWU010000274.1:0-7722 GCF_048594385.1 Micromonospora sp.
TGTCCCTCCGCGCCGCGACTCATGCCCCGTCGATGCGTTCGGTCAGCTGGCGGTCTCCGCGGTCGCCCGGGACTCGGCGTCGGCCTTGGCCGGCTCCGCCTTGGCCGGCGCGGCGGCCTGCTGCTGGGCCGGAACGCCCGGCACGATCCCGGCCAGGCCGGAGAGCATCTGGCCGAGCTGCGAGGTGACCGCGTCCTTCTGGCGGGTGAGGTCCTCCACCTCGCGGCGGGCCGCCTGGGTGGTCAGGTCCGCCTCGGTGCGCGCCTCGGTGAGCAGCCGCTTCGCCTCGGCCTTGGCCTCGTTGAGGGTCTTCTCGGCCAACGCCTTGGCCTTGTCGACGGTGTCGTTGGCGGTGCGCTCGGACTCGACCCGGCGGGCCTCGGCGCGCTGCTCGATCTCCTTGGCCCGCTCCTGGGCGGCCCGCGCCCGCTGCTCGGCCTCGCCGACCAGCTTCTGGGTCTGCGCCACCTGGGCGGCGTGCCGCTCCGACTCCTCGCGCTCGGCCTTCTCCCGCCGCTCGGCGAGCTGGAGCTCCAGCGCCTGGAGGTCCTTGTCCCGCTTGTCGCGGGCGTCGGTGAGCAGCTTGGTGGCCTCGGCGCGCTTCTCCTCGGCCTCCCGCGCGGCCTTCGCCCGCTGCTGGGTGATCTCCCGCTCGGCGGTGGCGCGCAGGGTGGCGACCTCCCGCTCGACGGTGGACTTCAGCTCCGCCACCTCGTGCGCGGTGACCGTACGCAGCTGCTTGGTCTCCCGGTCGGCGTCGGCGCGCAGCGTGTCGGCCTCCCGACGGGCCTGCACCCGGGCCTCGGCGGCCTCCCGCTCGGCGGCGGTGCGGACGGTGCCGGCCTCCCGCTCGGCGGTGGCCTTCATCGCGGCGGCCTCGGCGCGCGCCTTGTCGGTGATCTCCCGCGCCTCCAGCCGGGCAGCGGAGAGGATCCCTTCCGACTCGCGCTTGGCCTCGTTGCGGTGGTCGTTGGCCTGCTCCTCGGCCAGCCGCAGGATCTGCTCGACCCGGGTGCCGAGACCCGAGAGGGTCGGCCGGCTGTTCTCCTCGAGCTGCTTGTTGGTGTCGGTGAGCTTCTGCTCGAGCGCGGCCTGCCGCTGCTCGGCCTGGCGGAGCCGACGCTGGGCGTCGTTCATCCGCTGCTCGGCCTCGGCGCGGGCCTGCTCCGACTGGGTCAGCGCGGCCGTCATCCGACCGAGGAAGTCGTCGACCTGGTGGGTGTTGTATCCACGCAGGCCCACCGTGAAGTCGGGCTGCGAGTTCGCGTTATCGAAGAACGCGAGAGGGGAGGACTGCTGCTGGGGCATTGGGACATACTTGCAGACCCCCCGGGGTCGTTCGCAAGAGCGGTGCCGAGCTTTCGTGTCCTCTTTACATGGTCCACCGGGTCGTACCGGCGGCCGGCACCAAACGGCGATCTTGGCAGGTCCGGGCGGCCCCACCGCCGCTACCGCCCGCTATCCCGGCAGTGTCCGCCTCTTTCCCCGCCGCCCCCGAAATGCCACCCCCACACAATGCCCCCACCGCCCCCCGGAAACGCCAATCCGACCCCCTCCCTCCCACGCCCTACCCTCGCCCCGCTCCCACCCTCGCCCCGCCCCGGTGATCAAGAGGTTTGCGTCAGGTCTGGAGATCGAGATGACGCAAACCTCTTGATCAACACGGAAGGGGTGGGGGTGGGGACGCGGGGAGAGGACAGTGTCAGTGGGGGGTGTCGGCGGGTTGGACGAGTTCGATGAGGACGCCGCCGGCGGCCTTGGGGTGGACGAAGTTGACCCGGGAGTTGGCGGTGCCGCGCTTCGGGGTGTCGTAGAGCAGCCGTACGCCGCGCTCGCGCAGGATCGCGCAGGCCGCGTCGATGTCGGCGACCGTGTACGCCACCTGCTGCACCCCGGGGCCGTTGCGGTCGAGGAACTTGGCGATGGTCGACTCCGGCGACAACGGGGCGAGCAGCTGCACGCAGCCGCCCTCGGCGGTCGGGCCCACGGCCATCATCGCCTCGCGTACGCCCTGCTCGGTGTTGGTCTCCTCGTGTATGCAGCGCATCCCGAAGGTGCGCTGATAGAAGTCGATCGCGGCGTCCAGGTCGGCGACCGCGACCCCGACGTGGTCGATACGGCGCAGCCCGATGTCTGTGACGTAGTCGGCAGCGGGCTCGACGGGGGAGTTCTCAGCCATGACGCTAGTCTGGCCGAACAGCCGTTAAGGCGTACAGCTCGGTACCCCCCTCGGAGGCAGACAGTGGCATCGGTCATCGTCAGCGGCGCGCGGACCCCGATGGGCCGGCTGCTGGGCAACCTGAAGGACCTGCCGGCGACGAAACTCGGCGGCATCGCGATCAAGGCGGCGCTGGAGCGCGCCGGGGTCGCCCCGGACCAGGTGCAGTACGTGATCATGGGCCAGGTGCTCCAGGCCGGTGCCGGGCAGATCCCCGCCCGGCAGGCGGCGGTGGAGGCGGGCGTCCCGATGTCGGTGCCGGCGCTGACCATCAACAAGGTGTGCCTCTCCGGCCTGGACGCGATCGCCCTGGCCGACCAGCTCATCCGGGCCGGCGAGTTCGACATCGTGGTGGCCGGTGGCATGGAGTCGATGACCAACGCCCCGCACCTGCTGCTCGGCCAGCGCGCCGGTTACAAGTACGGCGACGTGACGATCAAGGACCACATGGCCCACGACGGGCTCAGTGACGCCTGGGACTGCTGCTCGATGGGCGAGTCCACCGAGCGGCTCGGCGCACGGCACGGCATCACCCGCGAGGAGCAGGACGCGTTCGCGGCGGCCAGCCACCAGCGGGCCGCCGCCGCCCAGAAGAACGGCCACTTCGCCGACGAGATCACCCCGGTGGTCATCCCGCAGCGCAAGGGCGACCCGCTGGTGATCAGCGAGGACGAGGGCATCCGGCCGGACACCACCGCCGAGTCGCTGGCCAAGCTGCGCCCGGCGTTCGCCAAGGACGGCACGATCACCGCCGGCACCTCGTCGCCGATCTCGGACGGCGCGGCGGCCGTGGTCGTGATGAGCAAGGCCAAGGCGAACGAGCTGGGCCTGGCCTGGCTGGCCGAGGTCGGCGCGCACGGCAACGTGGCGGGCCCGGACAATTCCCTGCACTCGCAGCCGTCCAACGCCATCCAGCACGCCCTGAAGAAGGGTGGCCTGAGCATCGACGACCTCGACCTCATCGAGATCAACGAGGCGTTCGCCCAGGTCGGCATCCAGTCCGCGCGGGACCTCGGGGTCGGCGCCGACAAGATCAACGTCAACGGCGGCGCCATCGCGCTGGGGCACCCGATCGGCATGTCCGGTGCCCGGCTGGTGCTCACCCTCGCGCTGGAGCTGAAGCGGCGCGGCGGCGGTACCGGCGCGGCGGCACTCTGCGGCGGTGGCGGCCAGGGCGACGCCCTGATCATCCACGTGCCGGCCGACGCCCAGGGCTGACCCGCGCCCCGGGTCTGCGAGCGTGGGGAGCGACAGGGGTTGGCGAGCCCCGTAGTCGTGACCGAAGGTGGCTCGGTGGTGAGCGCGAGGAGTGAGCGGGGTTTGCGAGCCGCGTGGTCGTGGGGCGAAGGTGGCTCGGTGGTGAGCGCGAGGAGTGAGCGGGGTTTGCGAGCCCCGCAGTCGTGAGCGAAGGTGGCCCAGTGACTGTCGAGAACGCCCCCGCCCCGACCGCTGTCCCGGTTCGTCGTAGTCGGGACGTACCGATGCTGGTGGCCCGGGCGCGCGAGGGTGACCCCCGGGCGGTGGCCCGGCTGATCACCCTGGTGGAGTCCGGTGACGAGGTGCTGCCGCAGGTGGCGGCGGCGCTCGCGCCGTACGCCGGGCAGGCCCAGGTGGTCGGGTTGACCGGTTCCCCGGGGGTGGGCAAGTCGACCACCACCAACGAGCTGGTGCGGGCGTTGCGGGCGGGCGGGCACCGGGTCGGGGTGCTGGCCATCGACCCGTCCAGCCCGTTCACCGGCGGGGCGATCCTCGGCGACCGGGTCCGGATGCAGGACCACGCCACCGACCCGGGCGTCTACATCAGGTCGATGTCCAGCCGGGGTCACCTCGGCGGGCTGTCCGCGGCGACCCCGCAGGCGGTCCGGGTGCTGGAGGGTGCCGGCTGCGACGTGGTGCTGGTGGAGACGGTCGGGGTCGGCCAGGCCGAGGTGGAGGTGGCGTCGCTCGCCGACACCACGCTGGTGCTGCTCGCCCCCGGCATGGGTGACGCGATCCAGGCGGTCAAGGCCGGCATCCTGGAGATCGCCGACGTCTTCGTGGTCAACAAGGCCGATCGGGACGGCGCGGACAACACCGTCCGCGACATCCAGGGCATGATCGCGCTGGGCGAGCGCGGGCCGGGGCAGTGGCGTCCGCAGGTGGTCCGGTCGGTCGCCGCGCGCGGCGAGGGGATCGACGACATCGCCGCCGCGATCGACAAGCACCGGGCCTGGCTGGAGCAGCACGACGAGCTGCGCCGCCGCCGGGAGAAGCGGGCCGCCGCCGAGATCGAGGCGATCGCGCTGGGCATCCTGCGTGCCCGCATCGGTTCCCTGCGCGACGGTACGGAGCTGCCGGCGCTCGCCGCGAAGGTCGCCGAGGGGGCGCTGGACCCGTACGCGGCGGCGGACGAGCTGTTGGCCCAGATCAGCTCCTGACCGGGCCTGCGGGCCGGACACCACCCGCCCCTTTTCGGGGGACGTATTGCTGCTCTTGAATGCCGTGATGTACGCGTGTATACAGGAACGGTGAAACTGATCTCGGGCCCGGGCACATTCTGTGCGCCCGGGGCGCGGTCTCCGAACCGAGGAAGGGAAGGAACACCGTGACCAGGATCGGAACAATGGCCACCCGGCTCGGCGTCTCCGGCGCGCTCGTCGTCGGCGCCGTGTCGCTGACGTTGGCGACGACGGCGGCCGCCGCGAGCGCCGGCTCGGTGAGCGGCGGGTGGTTCACCAACAGCACCGCCTGTTACCAGGCCGGCAGCAATGCGGTCGAGCTGCCGAATTCGCGGTACCGCGACTATGCCTGCAACTATTCCGCCAGCCACAACCCGCACTGGCACCTGGTCCTCTACACCTGATCCGGACCGCGCCGTCGCGGAATGGGAACGACCATTGCGCCGGCCGCCGCCGGTGGTGTGGTCAGTCGGTCGGTTGCCGCAGGTACGGCTCCAGCAGCCCGCGCGCGAGCGAACGGGCCTTGGCCTCCCCGACACCGTTCTCGATCATGTGGGAGGCGGTGTAGACGATCGCCTGGATGAGTTCGGCGGTGCCGGCCGGGTCGGGCGCGCCGTGCTCGGCGAGGGCCTCCACGAGCGGGGCGCGTAACTGTTCGTGGAGGCGACGGCTGGGTTCGGCGAGCGCTTCCGGGGAGGCGATCGCCGACAGCCCGCGGAAGACCGCGTGTTCGCCCTTGGCGACCAGATGGAGGTTGGCCGCCACGTAGGCGAGGACCCGGTCGCCGGGGGTGCTGGCCCGGCGCATCCGCTGCGTCACGTAGGTCGACCAGCGGGGGAGCAGGTCCACGATGACCGCGTCGAGCAGGTCGGTGCGGGATTTGAAGTACTGGTAGACGCTCGGACGCGCCAGGCCTGTCCGCGCGGCGACCGCGGCCAGGCTCGGCGCTTCCGACCCACCTTCGGCGAGGATCGACCGGGCGGCGTCCAGGATCGCCGCGCGTTGCCGGGCACGGTGCTCGGCGACGGTGGCTGCCTGGATCTTCGGCACCGGCGGATCCTTCGGTCAGGCTGGCGTGAGTTTCCCGTCAATCATCTCGTACACCGTGTCGCAGTGCCGCAGGACGTCCTGGTCGTGGGTGACCATGACGGTCGCGACGCTGTGCTCCCGGGTCTCCCGGGCGAGCAGTTCGACGACCTCGTGGCTGCGTACCCGGTCCAGTGCGGCGGTGGGCTCGTCGACCAGCAGCAGCCGGGGGTTGGTGACCAGGGCGCGGGCGATGCCCACCCGCTGACGCTCGCCACCGGAGAGCTGGTGGGGTCGCCGGTCGGCCTTGCCGGCCATGCCCACCTCGGCCAGCAGGGTGCGCGGGTCGCGTGGGGTGCCGTTCGTCACCGGGCCGAACCGGGTCGGCAGCCGGAGCTGGTCCACGGCGGTCAGCGCCGGGAGCAGGTTGCCCGACTGGAACACGAAGCCGACGCTTTCGCGCCGCAGCGTCGTGCGGGCCCGGCGGTTGGCCACCGCCATGTCCCGCCCGGCCACCCGGACCGAGCCGGACGTCGGCACGCTCAACCCGCCGGCGACGGCCAGCAGGCTCGACTTGCCGGCACCTGAGGGGCCGACCACGGCGACGAACTCGCCGGGTGCGACGGTGAGCGAGACCCCGTCCAGCGCGAGCACGGTGTCCTCACCGTCGCCGAAGCGCAGGCAGACGTCCCGCATGTGCAGCCCGTCGAGCTGACGCGCGGCCGGGTCACCCGTGCCGGCCGCCGATCCGGGGTTGTCGGTGTGCGTGCTCATCGGTTCGCTCCCAACGCCGTCAACGGGTCCACCGCGGTGATCCGGATGATCGCCGCGACCGCTCCCAGCAGACCGAGCACGATCAACAGCAGGCTCGCCCCGGCGACCGCGGACGCCTCCAGGGCGAACGGGACACCGCCGCCGCCGATCAGGCTGCCCAGCCCGACACCGGCGGCGACGCCGACACCGGCGGAGAGGAGCAGCAGGATCAGCGCCTGGGTCAGCCCGTCCCGCAGCAGGAACCGGGTCGGTGCGCCCATCGCCCGCATCACGGCGATCTCGTGCTTGCGCTGGATCGTCCAGACGGTGAAGAACGCCCCCACGACCAGCGCGGAGATCGCGTACAGGAAGTACTGGATCAGCTTGAGCGTGGAGGTCTCCGCGGTGTACCCGGGTGAGGCGCCGAACGACTCGTCGAGCGTCATGCTCTGGGTGCCCGCCGCCTGGTCGCCGCCCGCGAGGTCGACGTCCGCGCCCGGCCTGGCCTGCACCGCGACCGCCGTGATCTCGGTGTGGACGTGCGCCGGGACCGGGTCGTCCGGTCCGAGCCCGGCGCGGATCTCCTGCCAGGTACGCAGCGGGACGTAGCCCACGTCGACGTGCCCGAACGTGTGCTGGCCGGGCAGGACGCCGATGACCGTGAGGGTGGTGCCGACCCGGTCGACCGTGAGGGTGTCACCGACCCGCAGTCCGGCGTCGACGGCGGTCCGGCTGACCACGATCCCGCCCGGCGCGCCGAGCCGGTCGCCCTCGCTGACCTGGGGGGAGAGGAACGATTCGGGCTGTACGCCGAAGAGCGCCAGGTCGATCTCGACGCCCGATCCGCTCTTGGCGTTGGCCAGCGTGTTGCCGTACGCGGTGGCCCGCGCCACGTCGGGCCGGCCGGCCCAGGTGTCGACCGCCTTCATGTCGATCACGCTGCGGGAGAACGCCGAGTCGCGTTGGACGCCGTCGGCGAACGCGAACGAGGTCACCGGCAGTCGTTGCAGGCCGGACACCCCGTCGTTGACCAGCCCCACGGAGAGCCCGGACAGCAGCACCACCAGTACGGCGATGAGGGCGATCACCGCCCCCATCAGCCCGAACCGGGCACGGGCGAACCGAAGCTCGCGGACAGCTAGGAACATGAGCCCCACCCGGACCCGAATTTTATCGACATCATGTCAGCATGTTAGCAACACCATGTCGGCATGCTCGCGCATCATCGCTGCCCACCACCTCCGCCCCGCGCCCACCCTGCCCTCGTCTCCCTCCCGCCTGCCCCGG
>NZ_JBMDWU010000275.1:0-49710 GCF_048594385.1 Micromonospora sp.
TCGGCCGGCCGGGCGGGCGGCGGGGTGGCCGGCCACTGTGCCTCGTCGGCCGGGAAGCCGTCCGGTTCCGGCTCCTGTGGCTCGAACCGGCCGAGGGGGCGGGGGCGCAGCCGGGGCGCGGTCCCGACGGCCAGGGCGGCCAGCGCGGCCAGGTAGCCGCTCACGGGACCCGCTCCAGGTACGCCGCCCGGCGGTGCGGACCCAGCGCCAGCACCTCCGCCTCGGACCAGCCGTACGCACGGGCCAGCCGGTGCACCTCGTCGAGCAGCCGACGCACCCGGACGTCGGCGGCGTGCCACGCCCAGGCCGGCACGTCCAGCAGCGCCTCGGTGTCGCCGCCGCAGCCCGGACAGGTCAGGGCTACCGCGACGACGCCGAGCGGGTCACGTTCGGCCATCGCGGCGGACACCGCCGGCAGCGCGGCGGACGGGTCGGTCAGCGTTGGGTCGGCGTCGAGCAGGCAGGCGTCGAGCAGCGACCGCTCGGCCGCCGCCGCGTCGCCGGCCCGTGCCGCTCCGGCCAGGTCGGCGGGGGTGGGCAGCCGCAGGGTGAGCCGGTGCCCCCGCCAGTGCAGGGTGAACGGGCCGGCGGTCCGGTCGGCCCGCTGTGGCGCGGCGGCCAGCAGGTCGGCGACGGTGAGGGTCACCTCCAGCTGTTCGGGGCAGGCCGGACAGTCCACCGTGGTCGCCACCCGGCCGCCCGTCCAGCCGCCGGCCGTGGTGAGCAGCAGCGCCGTCACCTCGCCCACCGGCAGCCGGTCGGCGTCGGGCCGGCCGAGCAGCAGCAACCCCCGGCGCGGCGCGGGCTGACCGAGCGCGTCGTCCCAGGCGTGGACCAGCGCCACCTCGGTCGACGGCGGGCCCGCGACGGTCACGACCCGAGCCGGGGCTCGGCCGGTTCGGTGACCGCCTCGTCTCGCTCCCAGCCCTCGTTCTCCAGCTTGAGGTGCTCGATCGCCACCGCGTTGGCGTTGGCGTCCAGCTCCGGCAGGGCCTGGTACTCCGACACCCAGCAGCGGAACAGCCGGTACGACTGGGCGACCTGCCCGGCCTCGTTGAGCAGCTCGATGGTGATGTCCCGGCGGAAGTCGGCCAGGGACACCTCCGCGCCGGCCCCGGCGTGCAGCGCCCAGATCCGGCCCGCCCACTGGGCGAACTCGGCGTCGTGGGTCAGCCCCCGTTCCAGGGTGACCGCCTCGAACTCGGTCCGCCCCGGCGACTTGTGACTGGTCGACGGGTTGCCGCCGTCGCGGTGCTTGACCACCTCGGTGGTCCGCTTCAACGCGCTGACCTTGCTGACCCCGGCCACGTAGCGGCCGTCCCACTTCACCCGGAACTTGAAGTTCTTGGACGGGTCGAAGCGCGTCGGGTTGACCGCGAACTGCACCATGACTCACACCTCTCAGGACGGGCTCTGGCCGGCGAGCTGCTGGATCCGCACGATGACGAACTCGGCGGGTTTGAGCGGGGCGAACCCGACGACCACGTTGACCACGCCGCGGTCCCGGTCGTCGCCGGTGGTGGTCTCCGCGTCGCACCGCACCAGGTACGCCTCCCGGGGCGTCCGCCCGGCGAACGCGCCCTTGCGGAACAGGTCCTGCATGAACGACGTCAGGTTCAGCCGCAGCTGCGACCAGAGCGGTTCGTCGTTGGGCTCGAAGACCGCCCACTGGGTGCCCCGGTAGACGCTCTCCTCGATGAACAGGGCGAGCCGGCGCACCGGCGTGTACTTCCACTGGCTGGCCAGCGCGTCCGCGCCGGCTGTGGTGCGGGCCCCCCAGTTGACCGTGCCGGTAACCGGGAAGGTGCGCAGGCAGTTGAGCCCCAACGGGTTGAGCACCCCGTTCTCGGCGTCGGTCAGCGGATAGACCAGGTTGGTCACCCCGCGCAGCTGCGCCTCGGTGCCGGCCGGCGCCTTCCACACGCCCCGCTCGGTGTCCTGCCGGGCGTACAGGCCGGCGAGGGTGCCGCCGGGGGCGACGGTGCGGGGCTGGAAGCCGTCGGTGGGGTCGGGGATACGCAGCCGGGGGAAGTGGGCCACCGCGTTGGGGCCCTTGACCCCGAGCTGGTTGATCCAGTCCAGGGCGCGGTCCGGGTCGTCCACCCCGGGCGGCGGGTCGACCAGCAGGACCGCCCGGCGGCGCTCGCAGAGGTCGTAGGCGGCCGACCAGACGGCCTCCGGGTCCAGCCCGTTGTCGATGGCGGCGGGGTCGCCGTGCCGGGCGCGGGTGGCGTCGGGGATGCAGAGCAGGTTGAACAGGTCGGTCTTGAGCAGTGCGTAGATGCCGGTGTAGGCGGCCTCGCTGCCGACCAACGCGCCGGTGCCGGGCAGGGTGGTGCCGTCGGAGCCGGTGACCAGGTCGCCCTGACCGAGCCGCTTGACGCCGAGCGGGCTGAACCGGCCGACGTTGGCGGTCGTCCCGGCCAGGCCCAGCAGGGCCGCGCCGTCGGCGACGTCACCGGAGGGGGAGACGCCCGCGACGGTGAAGGCCGCGTCGAGGGCCGCCGGGGCGACCACCGCGTCGACGTCACCGAGGACGCGCAACCCGCCGGCGGCGGTGGGGACCACCCGTACCCGCAGGCCGGCCGCGCCGTCGGCGGCGCCCAACGCGGTGTTGACCTTCCGTTGCAGCAGCGCGGCCACCCCGGCGGGGGAGGACGGTAACCGCTCGCCCTTGTCCAGCACGGTCACGGTCACCGGGGCGACCGCCGGCACGGTCTTGGCCGGGTCGTTCGGGTCCGGCTTGGTGGGCCGGTCGGGCTGCACGGTGAGCCGGTAGTTCTTCGCGGCGTCCACGGTGGGGGTGCCGAGAGCGGTGCCGACCGTGCCGCTGGGCACCGGCCGGCCCGCCCCGGAGGCCCCGGCGCGCGCCCGGACCAGCGCCGAACCCCGGTCCGGGTCGTTGAGCAGGGCCACCGCGTACGCGGCGGCGGCCGGGTCGGCGGACAGCCCGGTGAACCGTTCGGTGTCGCCGGTGGCGGTGTCGGTGACGGTGAGGTTGAACGACTTGGCGTCGGTGACGCCGTCGTGGTCGACGTCGACGAGCAGTCCGCTGCCCCACGCGCCGGTGCTCGTCGCGTCCAGCAGCAGCGCGGACTTCGCCCCGGCGCCGACCTTGTCCAGCAGGGTCACCGAGGCGGCCCGGGCGTCGGCGCGGGGCACCCGCACCACCAGGGCGGCGGCCCCGCCGTTGCGGAAGAACTGTTGCACGGCCAGGCTGAGTTCGGAGTCCCGGTCGACCCCGCCGAACCGGCGTTCGAACTCGCCGAAGGTGTTGACCCGGACGGCACGGTGCTCCGGTCCGGTCCGCACGTACCCGACGAAGGCGGTCACCCCGGTCGCCACGCCGATCACGGGGCGGACGGAACTCGCGACTTCCTCGATGTACACGCCGGGATAGGTCGGGGTGACGGGCATGACTACCTCGTCTCGCAGTGGCGGGTCGGCTGATGTCACCCTCCGCTCACCCCGCACCCGCCTCTAGCGGGCACCCGACTACGCCGCGTCAACTACCCGACATCCCCGACCGCCCGTTCCCCGTCGGACATCGACGCGCCGGACCGGTCCGATGCCCAGGCTGTCGCGGGTGAACATGCGGTGAGGTGCCTGCGGCGTCCGCTGGTGTCATCCGCCGATGGGGCAAGCCATTTTTCCTGGACAGGAGGATCCCTCTTGTCCTGGACGGGTGGATCCGGCGTCCCTCACCGCCGGGGGAACGGCCCGACAGGCCGACCGCCTGACCGGCTGGCGGCGGCGCAGCAGGATGGGTACGTGCCGATCGAGCCCGTCGCCCCCGCGCCCGCCCCGACGTTCCGCCGTACGCTGCTGCGCCAGCGTTGGGCGGACCTGACCTTCCTGCACTGGGCGGTCGCCCCGGAACTCGTCGCGCCGCTGCTGCCGGCCGGCACCCGTCCGGACACCCTCGACGGAACCACCTACGTCGGACTGATCGGCTTCCGGATGGTCGGCCTCGGTTTCGGCCGGGGCCCGGCCCTGCCGTACCTGGGGACGTTCTGGGAGACCAACGTGCGGCTCTACTCGGTCGACCACACCGGTCGGCGGGCCGTGGTGTTCCGCTCCCTCGACGCGTCCCGGCTGATCCCGGTGCTGGTCGCCCGGCTCACCCTGGGGCTGCCGTACCTGTGGTCGGCGATGCGGGTGGACCACGACGGTGACCTGCGCAGCTACCGGTGTCGTCGGCGCTGGCCGGGGCCGGTCGGGACGACCAGCCGGATGGTGGTCCGGGTGGGTGCGCCGATCCGCCGGCCGACCCCGGTGGAGCACTTCCTCACCGCCCGGTGGGGCCTGCACACCCGGGCGTACGGGCGCACCCGGCACGTGCCGAACTGGCATCCGCAGTGGCCGTTGCACCGGGCCGAGTTGCTGCACCTGGACGACGAACTGGTCACCGCCGCCGGGCTGCCGACGCCGACCGGCCCGCCGGTCAGCGTGCTGTACTCACCCGGCGTGCCGGTCCGGTTCGGTGCACCGGCCGTCCTGCGCCCCCGGTGACCCCACCGGGGCGGGCGGACGCGGCGGGCCGCCGGTTGACCCTGACACGGTGTCAGGGTCGACACTGCGTCGGGGAGGTGGTCCGGATGACCAGGGCGGAAGCGGACACGACGCGGGCGCTGCGGGGGCTGGCGGGTGGGGACCCGTCGGTGCGGCTGCGGGCGGCGCTGGCGATCGGCACCAGCCCCGACCCGGCGTTCGTCGACCCGCTCGTGGCCCGCTGCGCGACCGAACCGGACTTCGCCGTCCGCGAGATGCTGACCTGGGCGCTCACCCGTCACCCGCCGGAGGCGACGGTGCCCCGGCTCGTCGCCGCCCTGGGGTCGACCCGGGCACAGGCCCGCAGCCAGGCGTTGCACACGCTATCCAAGATCGGGGACCGGCGGGCCTGGCCGGCGGTCACCCGGGCCCTGCTGACCGATTCCGACGACGAGGTGGCGCGCAGCGCCTGGCGGGCGGCGGTCGCCCTGGTGCCCGACGGCGCGGAGTCCGGACTGGCCGAGGTGCTGGCCACCCAGCTCGGGCGGGGTGACCGGGCGACGTGGCTGAGCCTCAGCCGGGCGTTGGCCACCCTCGGCGAGGCCGGCACGACGGTCCTGCACACCGCCGGGACGCACCCGGACCCCCGGGTACGCGCGCACGCCGCCGCCACGCAGCGGCTGGTGCGCGACCCGGACGCCGGGTTCGAGTTCTCCCTCAGGGAGGCGACGCGCATCGTGGCTCTCGGCGGGACGGGCGGGCCGGGGTGAGGCGGTGCTGATCGGTGACGTGTCACGGCGCTGCGGTGTCAGCGTCCGGATGCTCAGACACTACGAGTCGCTCGGACTGCTCCGACCGACCGGTCGTACCGGCGTCGGCTACCGCGACTACTCCGACGCGGACCTTCGACGGATCTTCCACATCGAGAGCCTGCGGTCGCTGGGGTTGTCGCTGCGGGCGGTGGGACGGGCGCTCGACGACCCCGCCTTCACCCCTGCGGAACTCGTCGACGACCTCATCCGGCAGACGCGGGCGCGGATCGCCGCGGAGCGGGAGCTGCTCACCCGCCTCCGGCGGATCGACGCCGCGGGGCCCGCCGACTGGCAGGACGTGCTGCAGGTGGTCGCGCTCCTGCGGGACCTGGCCTCACCCCGCGCGGACCAGCGTCAGCGCGCGGCGCTGGCCTCGGTCGGTGAGGTGCCGGTGCCGGTGGAGGCGCTGGTCGCGGCGGCGCTGGACGAGGCCGACCCGAACGTCGCCGGGGCGCTGCGTTGGGCGCTCGCCCACGCGGGCGTCGACGCCCTGCCCCTGCTGGCAAAGGGGCTCGACGCATCCGCGGCCGAGGTGCGGGAACGTGCCGTCCGGGCCGTCGTCGAGATCCCGGGTGGGGACGCCACCGCGCTGCTCCGCGACGCTCTGCGCCATCCGGACCCCGTGGTCGGCAGGTGCGCGGCGCTGGCGCTCGGCAGTCGTGGCGAGCCCGCCGCCGTGCCGACGCTCATCGACATGATCGTCGCCGAGGTGAACGACGTCGACGCCGCCGACGCGCTCAGCGTGCTGGCGACCGATCCCGCCACGGCTGACCGGATCGCCGCCGGCCTGATCGAGCTGCTCACCGGGGGCGACACCGGGGCGTCGGCGCGCGGCCGGCTGACCCAGGCGCTCGCGGGCATCCCGGGGGACACGACGTCCCGGGCCCTGGCCGGGCTGACCGGGGACGAGGACCGGGCCGTCGCGCTCACCGCGCGCTACCTGCTTACCCTGCGTACCGCCCCCGACGGCCGCTGAACGCCGGCCGGGGGCGGGCTCCGGCCCGGCCCACCGCCGGCCCCGCGTCCCGGGCGTCGGTCACCGGGCGCGGCGGTGCCGGGCGACCAGCGTCCCGGCGCAGAGCACCGCCAGCAGGCCGCAGGCGGAGCCGGCCCACTGGTTGTCCAGCACGGTGGTCAGCGCCGCGTTGGCGGCGAGGCTGACGACCAGCACCACCCACAGCAGTGGGCGGAGCCGGTCGGTCGCCGGGTGCGTCGGGTCGGCCGGGGCGTCGGCGACGCGGTACGGATCGGTCATGGCTGCCTCCTCGGTGGCGGGTGTTCGACCAGTTCGACGCTAGGCGCGACGGTGGGTCGGACACGATCCCGCCAGCACGACCGGCGCTGGTACAGCAGGCGCTACTTTCCGCACCGACGGTGCCGGGCCGGCCGCCCGGTGGCCTATGTTGGCGCGGGAGGTCTTGCGATGACACACCTGCGGGACCGGGTCCGCGCCTCGGTCGACGCCCTCGAACACCTGGTCGGTGGCCTCGGCACCGCACTGGTGGCGTTGGCCGCGCTGCTCTGGGCGGTGTTCGTCGCGGCGGCCTGCCTGGTCTGGGTGGGGCTGCCGGCGGCACCCGGCGCGCTGCGGGCGGTACGCGCCGTGGCCGACCGGGAGCGGGCCAGGCTGTCCCGCTGGGGCGCGACGATCCCCGCCCCGGGCCCGGTGCCGGCCGAGCTGCGGGTGGCGGTGCGCGACCCGTTCGTCCGCCGGGAACTCGGCTGGGTCGCCCTGCACGCGGTCACCGGCCTGATCGGCGGACTGCTCGGCCTGGCCCTGCCGCTCTACGCCGTGCAGGACCTCACGTTCCCGCTGTGGTACCGGCTGCTGCCGCCCGGGGCCGGCGCGCCGGGGATCGTCTGGTGGCGCGTCGACGGGCTGACCGAGGCGCTGCTGGTCGGACTGCTCGGTCTCGGCTGGCTGGCCGCCACGGTCGCGTTCGGTCCGGCGCTGGCCCGCCTCCAGGCCCGGCCGGGCCGGTGGCTGCTGCCCCCGCCGCCGGGCTTCGACCTGTCGCTGCGGGTCGCCGAGCTGACCGCCACCCGGGCCGCGGCGCTCGACGCCCACGCGGTCGAACTGCGCCGCATCGAACGCTCCCTGCACGACGGCACCCAGAACCGGCTGGTCGCGGTCAGCGTGCTGCTGGGGGCGGCCCGCCGGGCGGTGCGGCGGGACCCGGCCCGGGCCGACGAGATCCTCGGGCAGGCGCAGGACGCGGCGGAACAGGCGCTCGGCGAACTGCGTACGGTGGTGCGGGGCATCCTGCCGCCCGTGCTGGACGACCGGGGCCTCACCGGTGCCCTGGCCGGCCTGGCCGGCGGCTGCGCGGTGCCCTGCCAGCTCACCGTCGACGTGCCGGTACGCTGCGCCGTCTCGGTGGAGGCGACCGCCTACTTCGTGGTGGCGGAGGCGTTGACCAACGTGGTCCGGCACAGCGGCGCCGGCCGGGTCGACGTGACCGTCCGCCGCGAGCAGGACCGGCTGCTGGTGACCGTCACCGACGACGGGCGCGGCGACGCCGACGAGGGCGGCGGCTCGGGGCTGACCGGCATCCGTCGGCGGGTCGGGGCGTACGACGGCCGGATGACGCTGACCAGCCCACCGGGCGGACCGACGAGACTGGAGGTGGAGCTGCCGTGCGGATCGTGATCACCAAGAACGATGTTCCCGGTCGAAGCTCCGGACAGGCGTTGTCGGGGGTGGCACCTAGGCTGGTCGGATGATCGACCGCCGTCAGGTGATGCAGTTCCGGGTCGGGGCGCAGCAGCTCGACCGGGTCGAGGGCACCCCGGCGGACACCGCCGTACTCGACATCGGGGTGCAGGACACCGGCCCCGACGGCGGCCGGTGGGCCCTGGCGCTGCGCGGGGTCGAGGTGCCGACACCGGTCGCGGACGACCTGATCCTGCTCTGGACCGTTCGCGGCGCGCCGCATCTCTACCGTCGCGCCGACGTGGCCGAGGTGGCGGGGGCGGTCGCGCCGTACTCCGACGCGGACGCGGGTAAACGCATCTACGACGCGGCCCGGCCGCTGAAGGCCGCCGGCATCGGCAACCTGGCCGCCCTCGACGAGGTGGCGGCGCGGATGCGGGCGGTGGTCACCATTCCGACGGTCAAGGGCGACGTCTCGGGGCGGCTGGCCGAGCTGCTGCCCGAGCCCTACCTGCGGTTCTGCCGTCCGTGCGCCGCCACCCACCTCTACGAGATGCCGTTCCGGCTGGCGGCCGTGCGGGCCGGGCTGGAGCTGCGCCCCGGCACCTCGCCACCGGTCCTGCACCGCATCCCCGGGTTCACCCGGGCCGCGCCGCCCGGCGACCGGTTCGACCTGGTCCGCGCCTACCTGCGGCTGCTCGGCCCGGCCACCCCCAAGCAGGTCGCCGACTACCTCGACGCCCCGGTCAGGGAGGTGCGGGCCCGCTGGCCGCAGGACGTGGTCGAGGTACGGGTCGACGGGGAGGCCCGTTCGCTGCTCGCCGCCGACGAGCCGGCGCTCACCGGCGCCGCCGACACCACGGCCGTGCGCCTGCTCGGCCCGTTCGACCTGTTCCTGCAGGCGCGGGACCGGGCGACCCTGGTGCCGGACGCGGCTCACGCCAAGCAATTGTGGCCGGTGCTGGGCCGCCCCGGGGCCGTCCTGGCCGGCGGTGAGATCGTCGGCACCTGGCGGCCCCGTAAGGCCGGCCGGGCGTTGACGCTCGCCGTCCAGCCGTGGCGGAAGCTGTCCGCCGCCGTCCACGACGGCATCGTCGCGCAGGCGGAACGCCTCGCCGCCCACCGGGGCCTCGCCCGGGTCGACGTCGACGTCGACCCGAGCGGAGTTTGACACCGGCCCACGGCACCGGGGGAGGATGAGGCGTGCGGGTCCCTCTCTCCACGCCACCGGCCATCCCTGCCGGGGCCCTCGCCGCCGGTGCGCAGCCGACCCTCGCCGCGCCGGGGGGTCTGGTCCTGCGTGCGTGGGAGCCGGCCGACGCCCGGGTGTTCCTGGCCGCCTACCGGGATCCGGAGATCCGGCACTGGCACACCCGTCATCCGGCCTCCGAGAGTCAGGTCCGGGAGTGGTTCGTGGAGTACCAGCAGGCCTGGGCGCGGGAGACCGGTGCCAGTTGGGCGGTGACCCGCGACGGCGTCGAGGTGCTCGGCCGGATCGCCCTGACCGGCATGGATCTCGATGACGGCGTCGCCGGGTGCGCGTACTGGGTGCTTCCCGCCGCCCGCCGGGCGGGGGTGGCCTCCCGGGCGTTGACGGCGCTGGGCGGGTGGGCGTTGGACGAGGCAGGCTTCCACCGGCTGCACCTGGACCACTCGACCCGCAACGTCGCCTCCTGCCGGACCGCGCTGCGCGCCGGGTTCCGGCTGGAGGGCACCAAGCGCAGCGACGCCGTGCACGCCGACGGTCGGCACGACATGCACCTGCACGCCCGCATCCGGGGCGATCGACCAGCCGGCTGACCCCGGCACCTGGTCCGCGACCGCCCCATCCGGCGGCCCGTTCGGGCCTGCCCGGCGTGTGCCACACGGTCCACTGGGGAGCATTTACACCGCCGCGCCGTGCCACCGCGTCGACTTTACGGATGATGTCTGTCGACAGGGGACCCGTCATAGCGTGGGCTTCCCGGGACAGCCCGGCGTGGCCCACGAACGCCACGCCATCCGGCCCGTTCCCCATACCTGGTGAAGTGAGGCCCACTCGATGACGGTTCCACCCCCCGATCCCGCTGGTCGCGGCCGCCGCCGACTGGCCGGGCTGTGCGCCGCGGTGCTGGTCGCCACCGTGCTGCCGCTGACCGGCGGCACCGCGGCGGTCGCTGCGCCGGCCGACTCCGGCCCCTGGCGGCAGCTGCCGAGCGAGCCGTCGGTGAACGCCCGCGACGGGCGTACCCCCGACATCCGCGCCGAGCGGTTCGCCGCGTACACCCTCGACCGGGCCGCGTTGGCCGACACCCTGGCCGACGCCCCGGCCGAGCGGGCCGGCACGGCCCGACGGTCGCAGCCCGCGCTGACCGTCGCGCTGCCCACCCCCACCGGGGGCTTCCAGCGGTTCAGCCTGGTCGACTCGCCGGTGATGGAGCCGGGGCTCGCCGCCCGGCACCCCGAGATCAGCACGTACGTCGGCCGGGGCCTGGACGACCCGACGGCGACCATCCGCGCTGACCTGACCCCGCTGGGCTTCCACGCCTCGGTCCGGTCGACCGGCGGCAGTTGGTACCTCGACCCGTACTACCACGGCGACCAGAGCGTCTACGCCAGCTACTACGCCCGTGACCTGATCGACACCGACCCGGCGATGGTGGAGCGGGAGGACGTCGCGGCGGCGGCCGGGGCGCTGTCGCCGGAGGTGGCCGCGGACGACCCGGCGGGCGCGCCGGTCACCCTGCGCACCTACCTGCTGGCCCTGGTCACCGACCCGTCGTACGCCACCTTCTTCGGTGCGGAGAACGTCACCGCGGCGAAGGTGACCCTGATCAACCGGGTCACCCAGATCTACGAGGACGAGACGGCGATCCGGTTGGTGCTGGTCAACGACACCGACAAGACCAACCTGAACACCGCCGCCCAGGCCACCGAGGCGAACGGGCCGTGCGGCGCGGCGGCCTGCTACACCCCGACACAGATCTCGTCGTGCACCAGCTCGCTGCTCAACCGCAACCGGATCGTGCTCGGCCAGCTCGTCGGCGCGGGCAACTACGACGTCGGGCACATCGGCCTGGGCCTGCCCGGTGGCGGCGTCGCCGGCCTCGGCGTGGTCGGCCTGGACGGCAAGGCGCGCGGCTGCACGGGCCTGCCCACCCCGGTCGGTGACTTTTACGCAGTGGACTACGTGGCGCACGAGATCGGCCACCAGTTCGCCGGCAACCACACCTTCAACGGCACCCAGTACAACTGCTCCGGCAGCAACCGCAGCGCCGCCAACTCCTACGAGCCGGGCAGCGGCTCGTCGATCATGGCGTACGCGGGCATCTGCCAGCAGGACAACCTCCAGCCGCACAGCGACCCGTACTGGTCGCAGCGCAGCTACACCGAGATCAGCACGTTCGTCTCCGGCACCCGCCCGGCGCTCAACGAGGTGCAGACCGTCTCGCTGTCCGGCTTCGACACCGACGGTGACGCGTTCAGCATCAGCTACGCGGGGCAGTCGTCCGTGCCGGTGGTGCGCGGCGGCAACTACACCGCGGCCGGGATCAGGGCGGCGATCGAGGCGATCGCCGGTTGGCCGGCCGGGGCCACCGTCAGCGTGACGGCCTTCGGCGGGCTCGGCGCACCGAACGACACCGGCTTCCAGGTCACCTTCAACGGTGGGTCGCTGGCCGGGGTCGACGTGCCGGCGCTCGAACTGACAGGCGTCGTGGGCGCGTCCGGTTTCGTCGGTGAGACCGCCCGGGGCGGCGCGGCCGGCAACAACGGTTTCCAGACCGCGCAGACCGGCAACCGGGCCCCCGTGGTCACCGTGCCGGCGGCGGCGCACACCATCCCGGCGCGGACCCCGTTCGCGCTGACCGGTAGCGCCACCGACGCCGACGGGGACACCGTCAGCTACCTGTGGGAGCAGAACGACCGGGGCGGCAGCACCGGCACCGCGCTGGTCAACAACACCAAGACCAACGGGCCGCTGTTCCGCCAGTTCGGCGAGGCGGCGGCGGTCAGCCCGACCGACACCCTGGAGTACCACTCGCCGGGGGAGAACGCGGTGACCACCGACCCGACCCGGCACTTCCCCGACCTGGCCCAGATCGCGGCGAACAACACCAACGCGGCCACCGGGGCCTGCCCGGCCGCGCCGGCCCCACCGGCCACCGGCGGGGCGAGCAACGTGCCCGCCGCGACGGTGGACTGCTACTCGGAGTTCCTGCCCACCGCCGACTGGGTCGGCGTGACCAACGACCGGACCCTGCACTTCCGGCTCACCGGCCGGGACCACCACCCGGGCGGCGGCGGCATCGGCAGCGCCGACGTGGCGTTGACCCTCGCCCCGACGGCCGGCCCGTTCCTGGTCACCTCGCAGGCGACGTCGGCGACCCACCTGGGCGGCGGCACCATGCCCGTCACCTGGGACGTGGCCGGTACGGACACCGCGCCGGTCAACGTGGGCGAGGTGAAGATCTCGCTGTCCACCGACGGCGGGGCGACCTTCCCGCACGTGCTGGCCGAGAGCGTGCCGAACACCGGGGCGGCGACGGTGACCCTGCCGAACGTGGACACCGCCCGGGGCCGGCTGAAGATCGAGGCGGTCGGCAACGTCTTCTTCGACCTCAGCGACGCCGACCTCACCATCACCCAGGTCCGCGCGGCCACGGTCACCTACACCGGTGACACCCTGGCCTCCCCGGTGGACGACGCCGACACGACCGGCGTGCTGCTGCGGGCCACCGTCCTCGGTGGCGGCGGTGACGTCCGCAACGCGACGGTGACCTTCACCGAGGGCGACGAGACCCTCTGCACGGCGGTCGCGACGCCGTTCGGCGCGGCGGCGGACGACGGCTCGGCCAGCTGCCGCGCCGTACTGCCGCACGGCGCGCACCCGGTCACCGCCACGGTGTCGGGGGCGTACACCGGCAGTGCGACGGCCACCGTCACGGTGGCCGGCGGGTACGGCCGGACGGTCGCCGGCTCGGGCTACCTGAAGGGCGGGGCCACCGCCGGTGGTTACCCGCTCGACGACGACCGGCGCATCGAGGTGACCCTGGACGGCCGGATCAACAACGGCAAGAAGCTGGCCGGCAGCGCGAAGGTCGGCTACAAGTCGGGCGGCAAGCGGTACAAGTTCCAGAGCACCGCGCTGGAGTCGTTCGGTGTCGCGGTGGCCGGGGAAGCGGTCGCCGACCTGCGCTACCAGGTCACCCTGTACGACATCTCCACCGCGCAGAACCCGGTCCCGGTGGCCACCGGACTGACCATGCGGGTGACCGCCACCGACCGGGGCGAGCCGGGCCGGCGCGACGGGATCGGCATCACCGTCTGGGACGGTGACCGGTTGGTCTTCTCCTCGGACTGGACCGGCGCGTCGACCCGGGAGAGCACCCTGACCGCCTCCGGCGGCAACCTCACCATCGGCTGACCAGGCACACCGCGACACCCGGCGTCCTTCCCCGCCCATCCGGCGGGGGAGGACGCCGGTCTGCGTCCGGGCGGTGGACGGGGCGCGCCGGGCACCCGGCACGATGAGAGGGTGACCGCCCCCGCCCGCCCGCCGTTCGCCACCCTGGACGCGGTCCTCGAACGGCTCACCTACGTCAACGAGGAGACCGGCTACACCGTCGCCCGGGTCGCCACCGACCGGGGCTCCGACCTGCTGACCGTGGTCGGCGCGCTGCTGGGCGCGCAGCCCGGGGAGAGTCTGCGGCTGTCGGGACGCTGGTCGTCGCACCCGAAGTACGGCCGGCAGTTCGAGGTCGACTCGTACACCACCGTGCTGCCGGCGACCATCCAGGGCATCCGCCGCTATCTCGGCTCCGGCCTGGTCAAGGGCATCGGGCCGGTGTTCGCCGAGCGGATCGTGGCGCACTTCGGCCTGGACACCCTGCGGATCATCGAGGAGGAACCCGCCCGGCTGGTCGAGGTCGCCGGGCTCGGGCCGAAACGCACCGCGAAGATCACCGCCGCGTGGGAGGAGCAGAAGGCCATCAAGGAGGTGATGGTCTTCCTGCAGGGCGTCGGGGTGTCCACGTCGCTCGCGGTGCGCATCTTCAAGCAGTACGCCGACGCCTCGATCGAGGTGGTGACGAAGGAGCCGTACCGGCTGGCGGCCGACGTGTGGGGCATCGGCTTCAAGACCGCCGACACCATCGCCCAGGCGGTGGGCATCCCGCACGACAGCCCGCAGCGGGTGATGGCGGGCCTGCGGTACACCCTGTCCGAGGCCACCGACTCGGGCCACTGCTATCTGCCCGCCCCGGCGCTCGTCGCCGACGCCACGAAGATCCTCGACGTCCCCGGTGATCTCGTCACCCGCTGCCTGGACGACCTGATCGCCGAGGAGGGCGTGGTCCGGGAGTTCCTGCCCGGCGACGACGGCGAGCCGGTGCCGGCGGTCTACCTGGTGCCGTTCCACCGTGCCGAGCAGTCGCTGGCCGGCTCCCTGCTGCGGTTGCTGCACGACCGGGCCGACCGGTTGCCCCACTTCACCGACGTCGACTGGCCCCGGGCGCTGGCCTGGCTGCGGGCGGTCACCGGCAACGACCTCGCCCCCGAGCAGGAGCACGCCGTCCGGCTGGCGTTGACGGCGAAGGTGGCGGTGCTCACCGGCGGGCCGGGCTGCGGCAAGAGCTTCACCGTACGGTCCATCGTCGCGCTGGCCGCCGCGAAGAAGGCCCGGATCACCCTGGTCGCGCCGACCGGGCGGGCCGCGAAACGGCTGTCGGAGCTGACCGGGCACCCCGCCGCCACCGTGCACCGGCTGCTGCAACTGCGTCCCGGCGGGGAGGCCGTGCACGACCGGGACAATCCCCTCGACGTCGACCTGCTCGTCGTCGACGAGGCGTCCATGCTCGACCTGATCCTGGCCAACAAGCTTGTCAAGGCGGTGCCGCCGGGGGCGCACCTGCTCCTGGTGGGCGACGTCGACCAGTTGCCCAGCGTCGGTGCCGGGGAGGTGCTGCGTGACCTGCTCACCGCGCCGGCCATCCCCCGGGTGCGGCTGACCCGGGTGTTCCGTCAGGCCGCCCAGTCGGGCGTGATCACCAACGCGCACCGGATCAACGCCGGCCGGCCACCCCTGCTCGACGGCCTGCCGGACTTCTTCCTGTTCGCCTGCGAGGACACCGAGGCCACCGCCGCGCTGACCGTCGACGTCGCCTGCACCCGGATCCCCACCCGGTTCGGTCTCGACCCGCGCCGCGACGTGCAGGTCCTCGCCCCCATGCACCGGGGACCGGCCGGTGCCGCCGCCCTGAACACCCTGCTGCAGCAGCGGCTCACCCCGCACCGCGAGGGGCAACCCGAGCGGCGGATGGGCGGGCGGGTGTTCCGCATCGGCGACAAGGTCACCCAGATCCGCAACAACTACGACAAGGGCCAGGCTGGCGTCTTCAACGGCACCCTCGGCATCGTCACCGCCATCACCCCCGAGGAACAGACCCTCACCGTCCGCACCGACGAGGACGAGAACCTCGACTACGAGTTCGACGAGCTGGACGAGTTGGCCCACGCCTACGCGATGACCATCCACCGCTCGCAGGGCTCGGAGTACCCGGCGGTGGTCGTACCCCTGACCACCAGCGCCTGGATGATGCTGCAACGCAACCTGCTCTACACCGCCGTCACCCGGGCCCGGCAACTCGTCGTTCTGGTCGGTTCTCGCCGGGCGCTGTCCGCCGCCGTGCGTACCGTCGGCGCGGGCCGCCGGCACACCGCCCTGGACCACCGCCTCGGCGCGCCGGCCGGGTAGCGCCGGACGGGCGTCCGACGTCGACGGCCGCCGCGCCGGCCGCCGTGGACGGTGACCGGCGCGACGACGACGTGTGGTCGATCAGCGGTAGCCGGCGGCGGTGATGTTGGCCTGCACCGCGTTCTCGGTGGCGTCCGAGGGGTAGCCGGCGACCATCGCCCCCTCGTAGAAGGTGCCGGCGCTGAGGTTCGCGCCGCCGTCGGGCTTGCAGCAGTCCCCGCCGCTGCCCAGGATGATCGCGCCCTGCTTCTTCATCGGGCTGTAGCCCGGCGGCAGCGAGCCGTCGTAGACGGTGTAGAGGCTGCCGGACTGGGCGTCGCTGCCCTTGATGGCGAAGCGCGAGGTGCCGTTGTTCTTCAGGGTGGCGGTGACGAACTTGCTGGTGAAGGCCCGCTGGTTCGGGTTCCAGGAGCTGCTGCCGCCGGGGAACAGGCCCCACTCCAGGTCGGCCTGCACCCACGGGCCGGAGCCGGAGCAGCCGCCGAACCAGCACTGCTTGCTGAAGTTGATCGCGTCCATCGCGCCGGCGGCGTCGGCCTTACGGGTGGTCTCGCTGTTGCCGTAGTCGAAGCAGCAGCCGTTGTTGACGTGGGTGCCGCTGGTGACCATGTACATGCCCTCGGGCGCGGCGCCGGTCGGCACCCCGGTCAGGTGACCGTCGCGCCAGTAGCTGTTGCCCGGGTTGATGTAGAGCGAGTACGCCTTGGCACCGCCCACCGTGAGCGACTCCGAGGTCGCCACCGCCGGCCGGCTCTGCGGCGACCCGGGCACCACGCTGGAGCCCTGGTACCACAGGTCGTTGCCGCGACCGGACTGGTCGAACACGACGGTCACCACGCAGGTGGTGCCGGTGCAGAACGAGTCCTGCGTGGCGGCGTTGGCGGTGCCGCCGGTGCCGGTCAGCCCGATGTTGCGGGTCGTGTTGTCCGAGGAGCGGCGTACCTGGTAGAGGTTGCCGGTGTAGGCGGCGTAGAGCGCCCGGGTGGTGCTGTGCGCGGCCACGCACGGGGTGCCGCCGGCGGCGTAGATGTCGCACGGCAGGGCGCCGGCGGGCGGGGGAGTGGTCGGCGGCGGCGTGGTCGGCGGGGCGGTGGTGGGCGGGGTGCTCGGCGAGGTCCACTGCTGGTTGGCCTGACCGTTGCAGGTCCACAGCAGGATCTTGGTGCCGTTGGCGGTGCCGTTGCCGTTGGCGTCCAGGCACAGGCCGGACTGCACGCCGACGATGGTGCCGTTGGCGTTGACGTTCCACTGCTGGTTGGTCTGGCCGTTGCAGTCCCAGATGATCGCCGCCGTGCCGGCGGTGGTGCCCCGGCCGTTGGCGTCCAGGCACTTGTTGCCGTACACGGTGAGCTGGCGGCTGGCCGTCCAGGTCCAGGTCTGGTTGGCCCCACCCTGGCAGTCCCACAGTTGCGTCTGGGTGCCGTTGGTGGTGCTGGAGTTGGGGACCTCGAGGCAGCGCCCGGAGGCGGTGCCGACGATCCGGGTGCTCTGTCCCGGCTCGATGGCGGCCATCGCCGCGGCGGCGGCCTCGGCGGCCGGCGAGGTGAGGCCGGGCGTGGCCCCGGCGATGACGAGGAGGCCGGCCAGCGCGCCGACCAACAGGGTCAGCCGGTGTCGGCGGCGGGACCGGGGGACGGGACCGGGGACCGGTCCGTTCGGGGACGGGGTGCGCACGGGGCGGCTCCTTGGTGCGTCGACGGGGTGGGCCGGGTGGACCCGCCCTCGGGTGGTGGCGGCGAATCGGTTCGCCAGCCCTCCCAGGATCACCCAATACAGTGACGTAAATCAATTTGGAGGGGGTGTGTCCGGCCCCGGTCGCGCGGGGCGGCGGTGTCACCGGCCCCAGAGCCGCCAGGTCTGGTTCAGCGGGCTGCTCTGGCTGACCGGCGTGCAGGTCCACTGCAGGATCCGCGCCTGGGCGGCGGTGGAGACCCCGTTGACGTCGACGCACTTGTTGCTGTGCCGGGCGACGAGCTGGTAGTCGTGCGGATCGTTGCCCCCGTAGGTCACCCGGCGCAGGGTGAACTGCTGGTTGGGGCCGTTCTGGCAGGTCCACTGGTCGACGGCCGCGCCGTCGGCGGTGGACGCCCCGCTGACGTCCAGGCACCTGCCGCTCTGCTGGTTGACCACCGTGTACGTGTCGGCCACCCCGGCGACCGGCCGGAAGTTCCACACCTGCTGGTCACCACCCTCGCAGGGGAACTGCTGCTGGGGATTGCCGTCGGTGGTGCCCGAGCCGGTGTTGTCCAGGCACTGCTGGGAGTGCTGGGCCACCGCCACCGACGTGAAGCCGGTCTCCGTGGGCGGCAGCACGGTGACGGTGTACGTGTCGTTCTGGTTGCCGTACGGCAGGGTCACCGAGGCGGCGTTGTTGGTCAGCGTGACCACGGTGTTCGACACCGTGACCGGCCCCTGCACCGCACCGCCGTTGTTGTACGGGATGCGCTGGGTGAGCACCCGCACCTGGTTGTTCTGCACGATGCCGCTGGTGGCGTCCAGCCGTTGCAGGTTGACCGTCAGGTTGCCGGTGGTCCGACCGCCGCCGACCAGCACCCTCGCCGTCCCGGTCGTCCTGGTGGCGAAGGCGTCGTAGGACGGGCTGGGGGTCACCGCGACGATCTGCCCGGTCTGCGCGGCGTAGTAGCGGTAGACCCACCACTCGCCCTTGGGCTGGTGCTGGCCGGCGGCGTTGCGGACCAGCAGGTTGCCCAGGTCGTTGTGCAGGTTGCCGGCGCTGGCCCAGTTCGCCCGCAGGCCGTCCGCGCGGGCCCGCTCCAGCCGGGCGACGTACCAGGCGCCGTCCGCCGGGTTCTGCTCGTTGGACGCGCCGTACTCGTTGATCTGGTACGGCCGCGGGTGGGGGATGCCGCGCGCGTCGAGGGTGGCGTTGGCCGCGGCGACGTTGGCGACCGGGTCGCCGGGCAGCGAGTGCCAGCTGACGATGTCCGGCACCGTGTTGGTGGAGCGGACGAAGTCCAGGTACTGGTTCCAGAACGCGTGGTTGGTCGACGGCACGCAGGCGCAGCTCGGCCCGACGATGAGCTGGTCGGGGAACTCCGCCCGCAGCCGTTGGTAGGTGCGTCGCCACAGTTCGAGGTACTGGGAGATCGGGCGGTTCCAGAAGATGGTGATGTTGGGTTCGTTCCAGATGTCCCACTGCACCCGCAGCCCGGCAGCCCGGACGTCGCCGATGAGCCGGGTGAGGAAGTTGTCGTAGTCGGTCCAGTTGCCGTTGTCGCCGGGGAAGCGGGAGATCCCCGCGCCGTCGGCGCCCCACAGGTCGTGCGGCAGGATGATGAACTGACCGCCCAGGGCGGCGGTCCGGCGGGCCTGGGCGAGGGTGGAGTTCCACCGGCGGTCGTAGTTTCCGCCGACCCAACCGCTGCCCGGCAGCTGTGCGCCCCCGGCCCGCATGTACTGGAACCTGACGTCCCGGTAGAAGTGGTCGGCCGGGCCGCTGGCGTTCTCGGTCATGCCGTAGATCCAGCCGGAGGCGCGGTAGGTCGGCGTGCCGTCGGCGCTGGCGAAGTTGACGCTGATCGACTCGTCGGCGGCCCGGGCCGGGGTGGCGGCGACGGCGGTGGCGGCGACGGCGAGCAGGCCGACGGCGATGCGGGTGGTGATCGCGCGGGCTCGTCCGGGCCGGCGGTGGGACGGGATGTTCACGGCGGCTCCTTGTGGGGCGTGGGGACGCTCTCCGGGAGGGCTTCGCATGCGAATCGATTCGCAAGGGATCGTAGAGCGGGATGATGAAGGATGTCAATGTAATGACGGTGCGGTGAAGGGTATGTTTCCGCAGATGATCTGCCTGCCGGCCAGCCAGGAGCACCTGCTGGCCCGGACCGGCAGGGGTCGTCCTTGACCACCGGGCGCGGGCGGACCTATCTTCGTTCGAATCGATTCGAGGCTTCGGTTCCGTCGTCCGCCGCCGGTGGCCCGACGTGGCACCGTCGAAGGCTGACCACCCGAACCACGAAAGGGCGTCACCCGACATGACCGTCGCACCGTCCGGCCCGGAGTTCTCCCTCCAGGACGTCCCGTTCAGCTACCGCGGTTCCTGGTTCGACATCTCCCCGGTGGTGGCCGAGAAGACGTACGCCGACGACCTGCACCTGGTCTCCCACCAGACCGGCATGCACCCGGTGCTGCGCCTGGCCCCGCACGCCGACGCCACGGTCGTCGCCACCCCCGCGCTGCTCACCTGGCGCGACGGCGACGGCCGGATCGACGTCGGCTACCAGGGGCCGGACACCCTCCGGCTGCGGGGCCGGGGGCTCGGCCTGCGGATCGCCGCCGCGGCGGGCACCCTCACCCCGTTCAGCGGGACCTACCTCTACCGCGACCCGGTCGACGGCTCGGCCGTGTTCACCTCCTACGAGACGGGCCGCCGCTACCGGGTCACCGGGCTGTCCGCGCCGCTGCACAACGTCGTGGGCGTCGAGGCGCTCGGCGTCGCCGACCGGTGGCTGGACCTCCCCGCCGACCGGCCCTGGGAGATCGCCATCGAGGAGTACGCCACCGCCCGGCCCCCCTACCGGCCGACCGGCACCTTCGACGAGCTGTACCGCGAGCGCAGCGCCGAGTTCGCCGCCTTCGTCGACGCGGTCGCCCCCTGGCGCGACGTCGACACCCCCGCCGCCGAACTGGCCGCGTACGTGCTGTGGTCGGCCACCGTCGAGCCGGGCGGTTTCGTCACCCGACCGGCCGTGCTGATGTCCAAGCACTGGATGGACAAGGTGTGGAGCTGGGACCACTGCTTCAACGCGATCGCCCTGGCCGCCGGCGAACCGGACCTGGCCTGGCACCAGTTCCACCTGCCGTTCGACCACCAGGACGCCGGCGGCGCACTGCCCGACTCGGTCACCCACTCCGAGGTGCTGAACAACTTCGTCAAGCCGCCCGTGCACGGTTGGGCCCTGGGCCAACTGCGCCGCCGCCTGCCCACCCCGCCGGACCGGGCGGTGCTGGCCCAGACGTACGACCGGCTGGCCCGGTGGACCCGGTTCTGGCTGGACGCGCGCCGCGCCCCCGGCAGCGACCTGCCCCACTACCAGCACGGCAACGACAGCGGCTGGGACAACGCCACCACCTTCGACGACGGCCGGGTCCTGGAGACCGCCGACCTGGCCGCCCTCCTGGTCAGCCAACTGCGCTGCCTGGCCGACCTCGCCACCGAGCTGGGCGGGCCCGCCGCCGGCTGGTCGGCCGAGGCGGACCGGGTCCGTACCGCCCTGCTGCGCGACCTGTGGGACGGCGAACGCTTCACCGCCCGCAGCCCGCACACCGGGCGACGCCGGGCCAGCCGCAGCCTGCTCGACCTGATGCCCGTCATCCTCGGCGACGACCTGCCCGCCCCGGTCACCGGTGCGCTGGCCCGGGGCGTCGCGGCCCACCTGACGACCCACGGGCTGGCCACCGAACCGACCGACTCGCCGCACTACCTCGCCGACGGCTACTGGCGGGGCCCCATCTGGGCCCCCTCCACCGTGCTGGTCGAGGACGGGCTGCGCCGGGCCGGGCACACCGCGCTGGCCGACGAGATCGGCAGGCGGTTCCTCGCCCTGTGCGAGAGGTCCGGGTTCGCCGAGAACTTCGACGCCGAGACCGGTAAGGGACTGCGCGACCGGGCGTACACCTGGACGGCCAGCAGCTATCTCGTGCTCGCCGCAGCCCGGCAGGAACGCCGGAACCCACCGGTCACCGGGTCGTGACCGCCGGCCCGGGTCAGTGGGACCGGGCCGGGCCGGTGCTGGACCGCAGCGAGATGGGCGGGGCGTAGAGCCGGTGCCGGGGCGTGCCGCCGGGCGCGGCGATCAGCTCCAGCAGCAGCGCCACCGCCTCGGCCCCCATCTGGCGCATCGGCACGTCCGCTGCGGTCAGCGGCGGGTGGAAGTCCTCGGCCCAGTGCCGGGCGGCGACCCCGGTGACGGAGAAGTCGCCCGGCACCGACAGACCGGCGGCGTCCAACGCCCGCCGCATCCCGGGCAGCGCGGCCTCGTTGAGGGTGGCCACCGCCGTGACCTGCGGGTGGTCCGCGAGCAGTTGCGCCACGCACGCCTCGCCCGAGGGGGTGTCGTCGCCGCAGCAGACGTCGACACCGGTCAGGCCCCGCTCGGCGACGGCCGCCCGGAACCCGGCCAGGGCGCGGTGGCTCGGGCCGTAACCCGCCGCTACCAGCTCGGCGGACCGGTTCACCAGGGCCACCTGGCGGTGTCCCAGGTCGGCCAGGTGGTGCACGCAGCGGGAGATCAACGTCGCGTAGTCGACGTCGATCCAGCTCATCCCGTGCGGTTCAGCCGTCCGGCCGATCGTCACGAACGGCACGCCCGCCGTCGCCAGCCGGGTCACCCGGTGGTCGGTCAGCCGGATCTCCATCAGCACCACCCCGTCCACCCGCCGTCCGGTGACGATCCGTTCGAACGACCGGTCGTGGTCGCCGCCGGAGGGGGACAGCAGCACGTCCAGGTCGTGCCGGGCGGCCGCTTCGACGACGCTGGCGACGAAGCCCAGCTGCATGTCGGTCAGGCGCTGGCTGGCCGGCGGGATGACCAGCCCGAGGGTGCGGGTACGCCCCTCCTTCAACGCGCGGGCGCTGGCGTTCGGCCGGTAGCCCAGCTCGTCGATGACCGCCTGGATCCGTTGCCGGGTCGTCGCCGACACCGCCCGCTTCCCACTCAACACGTAGGACACGGTGCTGCGGGACACTCCGGCCCGCCGGGCGATCTCCCCGATGTTCATTTCCGCCCTCAACGCCGAATTCCGGCAGCGGCGCGGGAATGCGCCGTGCTTGCGAGGAGCATAACGGTTCCGCAATTCGACGCCGGCACAGCAACAGTTCCGACACGTGCCGTGGCCAATCCGGCGATACCGATGGTCGTGGCCGCCGAGGTCAGCCGGCCCGCGCCGGGCGAAAGGCGGCGTAATATCCGGCGCGAAAAACTGACGTTAATGGTCTGACGTCTGACGTCGCACCGGCGGCGGCCGACAAATCGTCCGCACTCGGCGGCAGTTCCCGGCCGGGCCCGGTGACGTCACGAAAGGGCGACCGCACCGGTGGGCGGACCGCTGAGGACGCCGCTTCTTGCCTGCCGTTCTGCATGGCCTCCATCGGCAGACGTCGGTGTAATCGGGACAGCCGGGCGGCAGTGGTCCGGACCGACGACAGGAGGAGCCATGGTGACGGTCAGGAGGGGCAACACGACGTGGCGCGGGGTTCTCGCGCGACTGACCGCGACGATGATGCTGGTCGCGGGGGCGGCGGTGGCGTCCGCCTCCCCGGCGGCGGCGGGCTACGAGTTCACCGGCCAGTTCCAGAACTTCGCCACCGGGATGTGCCTGGACAGCAACAGTGTCGGATCGATCTACACCCTGCCGTGCCAGGCCGGCAACAACTGGCAGACGTGGACCGTCACCTCGGCGGGCAAGGCCCCGTCCGGATACGACCGGGTGACCATCCGCAACCGGCAGACCGGCCGGTGTATCGAGATGTGGGAGTACGGCGGCCCGCAACAGCACGCCTACGAGTGCACCGGCAGCCTGAAGCAGCAGATCGAGGGCTACGGTCCGAACTGGAACCAGGTGTCCCTGCGGCTCAACTACTTCGACACCCGCTACATCTGCGTCGACACCCACGGCAGCGGGGAGGCGTACGCCCGGGCGTGCAACTACGGCGGATACCAGACGTGGCGGCTGAATGGTCGGTGATCCGACCATGCGGTAAGTCACTGGTCTATGTGTGGCACCGCAGGTCGGTGATCTGTGAGGGTGTGCCCGGTGAACCCGATACCGAGCACACCCGAACGGCCGTCGCTGGGCGCCGTGCTGCGGGCCCACCGGCTGGCGGCGGGCCTGTCGATCGAGGGGCTCGCCGAGCGTTGCGGGGTCAGTGTCCGGGCGATCAGCGACATCGAACGCGACCGGGTCCGTCGCCCACAGCGGCGTACCCTGACCGTCCTGTGTGACGTCCTCGACGTGCCGGACGACGCGCGCCGCCGGCTGGACGAGGTCACCTCCGACCGGCCCGCCGGCTGCGAGCCACCCGCCCCACCGTGCCACTTCACCGGGCGGGCGGCGGCGCTGCGTACCCTCGCCGACGTCGCGCGCCGGCCGCCGGGCGACCGGCAGCAGGCCACCGTGGTCGTCGTCACCGGGCCGGCCGGGGTGGGCAAGACCGGCCTCGTGGCACGGGCCGCGACCGACCTGGCCCCGGAGTTCCCCGACGGCTGCTTCTTCGTCGACCTGCGCGGCATGGACGACGTCCCCACCCCGCCCGGCGAGGCGCTGCACCTGCTGCTGCGCGCCCTCGGTGTGCCGGAGCGGCGGATTCCCGCCGGGCTCGACGAGCGGGCCACGGCGTACCGGTCGGTGTTCTGCCAGCGCCGGGCCCTGGTGGTGTGGGACAACGCCGCCGACGAGGCCCAGGCGAGGCCGCTGCTACCCGGGGCCGGGCCCGGTCTCGTGCTGGTCACCAGCCGGCGACGGCTCAGCGGCCTGGACGTCGCCCGGTGGCTGTCCCTGGAGCCGTTGCCGGCCGAGGAGTCGACCGCGATGCTGCGGGCCATCGCCACGCCCGACGCCGACGCCGACCCGACCGGGTGGGCGGAGCTGGCCCGGCACTGCGGGCACATGCCGTTGGCCCTGCGCGTCACCGGGCAACGGCTGTCGGACGAGCCGGGGCTGTCGGTGGGGGAGCTGAACCGGCGGTTCAGCGGAGAGCAGGCCCGGCTCACCGTGATCGACGCCGGGGCCGCCGGCATCCACACCGCGCTGAGCCTGTCGTACCGGCGGCTCGGGGTGGACCTGCGGCGCACCTTCCGGCGGCTGTCCCTGGTGCCCGGCCCGGACTTCGGCCCGGAGCCGGTCGCCGTGGTCGGCGACGCCGACGTCGAGGAGGCCGAGCGACGGCTGGAGGCCCTGGTCGAGAGCGGGCTGGTGGCCGCCGTGCCGGCGGACCGGTACGGGCTGCACGACCTGGTCCGGGAGTTCGCCGGCGACCGGATGACCGCCGAGGAGCCGGCGACGACCGGTGCGTTGCGGACCACCCTGTTGCGGTGGTGGCTGGCCCGCACCACGGCCGCCGGGCAGCACTTCGAGCCGGGCGGCCCGGCGTCGCTGACGGAGTTCCCGGACCGGACGGCGGCGGCCGGCTGGCTCGACGCCGAGCGGGGCAACTGGTTCGCGGCGCTGCGGTCCGCCGCCACCGACGGCCTGCACGAGCAGGTGGTCGACACCGTCGACGCGCTGCACTGGTTCTCCGACAGCCGGGTGCACCTCGACGTCTGGCCGGAGGTCTTCCGGTTGTCCGCCGGCTCCGCCGCCCGGCTGGGCGACCCCCGCACCGAGGCGGTCCACCTCAACTACCTGTCCTGGGCGCAGGCGATCTGCCAACGCGAGTACGCGCGCAGTGTCGCCACCGCCACCCGGGCGCTGGACCGGGCCGTCCGCGCGGGCGACCCGGCCCAGCAGGGTTGGGCGCTGCTCTACGCCGCCAGCGGCCACACCGGGCTGGGTGAGCACGCGGCGGCGCTGCGGCACCGGCAGCGGGCCTGGGTGATGCTGCGCCGCGCGGCCGACCCGGAGGGGCTGCCGCAGGCGATGGCCTCGCTCGGTTCCTCCCTGCTGGCGCTGGGCAGACCCGCCGAGGCGCTGCGGGTGCACGAGCGGACGCGTCGACTGCTGCGCGATCCGGACCACCCGATCGCGGCTTTCGCCCGGGCCTCCACCGACGCGTTGACCTGCCGGCGCATCGGCGACGACCTCGCCGCTCTCGGCCGGTGGTCGGAGTGCGTCGCGGTCCGGCGGGAGGCGGTGTCCGGGTTGCGCGCGACCGCGATGCCGGCGATCGAGGCGCTGGCCCTGGTGGAGCTGGTCGAGGCGCTGCGTCGCACCGGGGAGACCCGGTCGGCCCCGGCGTACCTGGCGCGGGCGATCGCGCTGGCCGACGACTGTGACGACCCGGACCTGGCCCGCCGGGCCGGGGACCTGCTCGCCGAGCTGTCCGGGACCGGCTGAGCGTCAGGTGCCGGGTGCCACCCGGGCGAAGGCACAGACCAGCGGGTGGGGCTGGTAGCGGTGGTCCCGGCCGGCGGTGAGCCAGCCCCGTTCGGCCAGATCGAGGAAACCCGCCTCGGCGGGCGCGGGCCCGACCAGCCGGGGTAGCAGCCGCAGGGCGCGCCGGGCCGGCGACGGCAGCCCGGCGTACGCCCGCTCGAAGGCGTCGCGGACCGACAGGTCCCCGGCGACCAGCGCGCCGAGCACCCGGTCCGGTCGGGTCAACCGGTCGATCAGCCACTGCGCGCTCCACTGCGGCCGGGTCAGCAGCCGGTTCGCGGTCACCCGCAGGGCCAGCGGCAGACCGGCGCAGCAGGCGGCCAGCTCGGCCACGGCCGGGGCGGGAGTGCCGCTGCCGTGCACCATCGCGGTCAGCGCCGCCCGCGCGTCGGCGGCCGGTAGCGGCGGCACCAGCCACCGGTCGGCCTCCGGCAGCCCCGCCAGCGGCTGCCCGCCGGTGACCAGGGTGACGGCGGCGGCGTCCGCGGGGAGCAACGGCCCGACCTGGCGGGTGTCCCGGACGCCGTCCAGCACCACCAGCATCCGCCGGGCGCGCACCAGGTCGCGGTACGCCCCGACGGCCTGCGGGTCCGACCCGGTCGACGCCGTCGTGGCGGCCGGCAGCAGCCGTCGCGCGATCGTGGCGGCGGTGGCGTCCCCGACCGGGCCGAGGAAGCGCACCCCGTCGGGGAACCGGTCAGCCAGTCGGGTGGCGGCCTGGACGGCCAGCGCGGTCTTGCCCACCCCGGGCAGGCCGATCAGCTGTACCGCGTGGCGGTGGCCCAGCCGGGCGGTCAGCCAGGCGAGGTCGGCGTGGCGGCCGGTGAAGTGGGGTGTCACACCGGGCAGCCCGGTGACCCCGCCGACCTGCTCGTCGGCGGTGCCGAGCCGGCCGGCGTCGGACCCGTGCAGCCCCAGGGCCGTGCCCAGCGCCAGCAGGGTGCCGGGGTGCGGGCGGCGGATCGTGTGCCGCTCGATCCCGCCGATGGTGCGGGCGCTCACCCCGGACCGGGCGGCGAGTTCCTCGATGGTCAGTCCGGCGGCGGTCCGCAGTGACCGGAGCCGGTGGAGCTGTTCCTGCGTGCTGTCCCGCACCCCGTACCCCCGCGAGGACGTCTGCTGTCCGGTCCAGTAGACGTCGGCGCGGGGACACGTGGGGTGAGGGAATCGTCACACCGGGTTTCGGTGCTGGTGGGGCACGGGGCGGTCGTCGTCCGCCGTCCCGGCCTGCGGGAGGCGGGACGGCGGACGGGGTGCGGTCAGGCCACGCGAACCCGCTGCCACTGCTGGTTGGCGCCGGTGCCGCAGGTGTACTGGATCACCCGGGCGCCGTCGGCGGTGGAGTAGCCGCTGACGTCGAGGCACCTGCCGCTGTGCCGGGCCACGAGCTGGACGTACCCGGAGCCCGCGTCGCGTACCTGCCACTGCTGGTCGGTACGCCCCGACTGGCAACCGAACTGCTGCACCGCGGCGCTGTCGGCGGTGGATCCGCCGGCCACGGTGAGGCACTTGTCGCTGTGCCGGGCGACGATCTGGACGTAGCCGGAGCCGGCGTCGCGTAGCTGCCACTGCTGGTTGGTGCCGGTGTTGCAGCCGTACTGGGCCACGGCGGCGGCGTCGGCGGTGGACCGGTCGAGCACGTCCAGGCACTTGCCGCTGTGCCGGGCGCGCAGCGTGTCGAAGGTGTAGCCGCCGTCGACCCCGGAGACCGCGCCGGTGGCGGTGTCGATGGTGAGCTGCGGGAACCAGTTCATGGTCAGCGAGGTGGCGGTGGGGAAGTTCAGCGGCAGCCAGACGTACCGGGACTGGTTGACCGGGCCGCCCGTCGCGCCGGCCCAGCGGTCGCCGAGATAGAGGTACGAGGTGGCGGCGCTGCCCTGCACCGGCAGCACGTACGCCGACTGGGAGTCGTAGGTGGTGCCGTCGGCGAAGTTCGTCGGGTTGGTCCAGGTGCCACCGACGCTGCTGGCAGTGGCGTACCGGGCCTGGTTGGGCGACCAGCCGGTGGCCCCCGAGGTGACCAGGAAGTAGACCCCGTTGCGTTTGAACATCGCCGGGGCCTCCCGGTAGTTGTCCGGCCACAGCGTCCGCACCAGCGACGCGACCCCGGTGTAGTCGGCGGTGAGGCGGTAGATGTTCAGGTCGGCGTTGTTGCGGGTGGCCGAGATCAGGTACGCGGTGCCGTCGTCGTCGCGGAACACGGTCTGGTCCCGGGAGTCGTGGCCCAGCGGGCGGAAGCTGCCCAGGTAGCGGTAGTTGCCGTCGACCGTGCTGGAGGTGGCCACCGCGACCCGGGCCTGGTTGTAGTCGACGCCGTTCTCCCAGTGCATCCAGAGCACGTACTGGCCGGTGCTGGCGTTGTAGATCACCTTGGGGCGTTCGATGTTCGCCGTCGCCAGCTCGCCCGCCGAGGACTGGGTGAGCACGTTGTTGCGGAACTCCCAGGTGCGCAGGTCGGTGGAGCGGTAGACCGACACGTACCGGAAGGTGTTGTTGTCGTTGCGGTTCTCGCCGAACCAGTAGTAGTAGTCGCCCACCTTGATCATGCCGCCGCCGTGGGCGTGCACGCCGGCGCCGTTGGTGTCGGTGAACTGCGTGCCGTTGACCACGGTGACGGGCGCGGCCCGCGCGGCGGGGGCGGTGAGGGTCAGCGGGACGAGCACGGCCGCGCAGGCGGCGAGGGCGAGGACGATCCGGCGGAGGGTGGTGGGGTGGGGCGCGGCAGGCATGGGCCGCCTCCTATGGCGGTGGGCGCGAGGTGCCCGCGGGGACGCGCGGGCCCTTTTCTCGACCCTCACGATATGCGGTGGAACCGATCTATGTACATGTATCGATTTTGTTTGCGGCCGGGCGTTCGCGGGCGTGGGTGTGGCCGGTGGTCGGCCCGTTCGTGGCGGTCGCGGTTGTCGGGGTCGATTCGCCGCCGCCCCGCACGTGTCCGATTGGCGGCAGGAGGGTGGATTGGCGGACCGTCGACCGTTCGCCTGAGAGAAACAGCAGGTCAAAGCTATGTTAACCAGCAAGTTACTGACTGGTAGGTCATTGACGGTCAACGTGAGGCGGCTCTAGCGTTCCCTCCATTCGAACGGCGTACGGTCCACCCGAACGGTCTTCGGTCCGGTGGTGGTACGTCCAGACGGGAGGCCCGAGCATGGCCGACGGGACGGTGCACACCCTCTTCACGCCAGTCCGCCTCGCCTCCGTCCCGCTGCGCAACCGGGTCTTCGTCCCGGGCCACACCACCAACTTCGGCCTGCACAACGAGCCCACCCCCCGACTCGCCGCCTATCACGCCGAGCGGGCGGCCGGCGGCGTCGGCCTGATCGTCACCGAGGCCATCCGGGTGCACCCGACCAGCGCCGGACGCAGCATCAGCCTGGGCAGCTTCACCGACGCCGGCATCCCCGCCTACCGGGCGGTCACCGAGGCCGTGCACCGGCACGGCACGCGCATCTTCGCCCAGCTCATGCACGCCGGCCGGCAGGCCAACGGCGACGCCACCCGCACCGCCGCCTGGTCGTCCTCCCCGGTGGCCTGGGCCACCGGCGCGCACGTCCCGCACGCCATGGGTCGCCACGACATCGCCGTGGTGGTCGCCGCGTTCGCCGCCGCCGCCGGGCGGATGCGGCGGGCCGGTTTCGACGGCCTGGAACTGCACGCCGGCCACGGGCACCTGCTCCAACAGTTCCTGTCGCCGCACACCAACCGGCGCACCGACGCCTACGGCGGCAGCCTGGACCACCGGCTGCGGCTCACCCGCGAGGTGCTGACCGCCGTGCTGGCCGCCACCGACCTGCCGGTCGGGTTGCGGGTCAGCGCCGACGAGTTCCTTCCCGGCGGCCTGGATCCCGACGCGATGGTGGAGATCGTCGCCCGGCTGCGGCAGGAGTTCCCGCTGGCCTACGTCCACGTGAGCCACTCCGCCTACCACGGCAGCTACACCCTGGCCACCCAGATGGCCGACATGAGCTTCGGGCACGCGCCGTTCCGACACCACGCGGCCACCTTCAAGCGGGCCTTCCCGGACCTGCCCGTGCTGGCGGTCTGTCGGCTCGACAGCCTGCCCGAGGCGGCCGAACTGGTCGCGGCGGGGGAGGCGGACCTGGTCGGTCTGGCCCGTCCGCACATCGCCGACCCGCACCTGGTCCGCAAGGCGGCCCAGGGCCGACACCACGAGACCCGGGCCTGCCTGGCCTGCAACCAGGGCTGCATCGCCCGGGTCGAGGCCAGCCTGCCGATCACCTGTGTGGTCAACCCCGAGGTCGGGGCGGAGCGGGAGTGGGCGGCGGCCTGGCGACGCCCGCAGCGGCCGGCACCGCCGCGCCGGGTGCTCGTCGTCGGCGGTGGTCCGGCCGGCCTGGCCGCGGCCACCGCCGCACGACGGGCCGGCCACCGGGTCACCCTGGCCGAGGCGGGTGACGCGCTCGGCGGCCAGGTCGGCCTCGCCGCCCGGGTGCCCGGCCGGGAACGGCTCGGCCTGCTCACCCGGGACCTCGCCGCCGAGGCGTACGCCACCGGGGTCGAGGTGCTGCTCGGCAGGCGGATCACCGCCGCGCAGGTGCGGGCCGGCGCCTACCACGACGTGGTGCTGGCCACCGGGTCCCGCCCCCGCCCCCGGCCGCTGCCGGGCGGGCCGCCGGTGCTCGACCTCTGGCAGGCGGTCGCCGCCCTCGACGCACCCGTCACCGGCAGCTACGTGGTGATCGACGAGGACGGGAGCTGGGCCGCCGCCTCCGTCGCCGAGGCCCTGGCCCGAAGGGGCGGCCGGGTGCACCTGGTCTCCCCGACCGCCAGCATCGCCGCCCGGATCACCACCTACTCACGACTGGCCCTGTTCAGCCGCTTCGCGGACCTGGGCGTCGTGGCCCATCCACTGCGGACCGTCCGCGCCGCAGGTCCGACCACGGTGGCCCTGACCGGGCCGCTCACCGGCCCCGACCTCGAGATTCACGACGTCACCGCGGTCGTCGACGCCGGCCCGTCGGTCGCCGACGACTCCCTCTACCGCCAGCTCGACGCGTCGCCCGACGGACCCCGGGTCCATCTCGTCGGCGACGCAAACGCCCCCCGCACCACCCTGGAAGCGGTCTACGAGGGCCGGTTCGCCGGCGCCTTCCTCGGCCGCCACGACACCCCCGCCGCCGCCCAGGTGGCGCTCGCCTACTGATCCGGCGGCGGCGACCCCGGTCGCCTCCGCCCCGAGCACCCCTCCCGATCCGGCGCCGCCCTGCGTGGAACCGGACACGACAAAGGAGATCAGCCATGTTCGACGTCGAGGACCGCCTGACCCTGGACGAACGATCCGCCGTGGACTTCGTCCTCGGCCTGCGCAAGCGCTGGGCCGACACCGTGTACCCAGCACTCACCAGGGAGTACGCCGCCACCGGTGCGCCGGCCACCAGCATCGACGAGGCCGGCCGGACCCTGCGCGAACTGCCGCTCTACCCCTGGTTCAGCCACCTGGAGCGGGTGCAGCAGAAAATGCTGTGGAAGGCGGCCGGCGACGCCGTACTGGACCGGCGTGCGGAGCTGACCCGGCAACTGACCGCCGTCCCGGCGCAGCCGGCCGGCTCGCTCACCCTCGACCCCGACCTGCCCCTGCCGGACTGGTACACCGACTACGACATCCACATCCAGCCGGGCGGCTTCTTCTCCGACGACATGTCCGCCTACGTCTACGAGTTCGGCGCGCGGATCGTCATGCTGCGCGACAACGACGGCTACAAGTTCCACCAGCTGTTCACCCGGACCGCGCTGCCCGACCTGCCCGCCGCGACCAGGGTCGTCGACATCGGCTGCGGCTTCGGCAAGAGCACCCGGCCGCTGGTGGGCCGCTACCCGACCGCACAGGTCATCGGACTCGACCTGGCCGCCCCCGGACTGCGCCTGGCGCACGCCGAGGCGGAGGCCGCCGACCTGGCCATCGACTACCGGCAGGCCGACGGCCGGGCCACCGACCTCGCCGACGCCTCCTGCGACGTGGTCACCGGCACGATGGTGCTACACGAGATGCCGGCCACGGCCATCCGGGAGACGATCGAGGAGGCCGCCCGCCTGCTCAAGCCGGGCGGCGCGCTGCGTTTCCTGGAGTTCCATCTCACCGGTGACCCGCTGCGCGACGCCACCGTCTACGAGCACGCCGAGCGGAACAACGAGCCGTTCTTCCACGCCCTGTTCGGCTCCGACCTGCTCGCGATCTGCGCCGAGGCCGGCCTCACCGACGCCGGCTGGACACCGTTCGACGAACGCCGCAACGGCATGCAGCCCGAGGGCTGGGGCGACCGGTCCGAGTGGCACTTCCCCTGGGCCGTACTGTCCGCGACCAAACCGGAGGCGTGATGAGCACCGAGTTCGACTACTTCGGCGACCCCCGGCTCGGCAAGCTGCTCGACCTGGTGCTGCAACTCTCCACCGAGCTGCACGTCAGCCGGCAGCGGCTGCGGGTGCTGGAGCAGCTACTGGTCCGCCGGGACGTGATCGACGCCGGGGACGTCGACGGCTTCACCGCCGACGACGCCGAACAGCTCGCCCTGGCCCGCGACCGCGACCAGTTGCTGCACCGGCTGATGCGCATCCTCACCGAGCAGGGCCCCGCGGAGCACCCGCTGCGCGACCAGTGGGAGGCGGCGCTGAACGGCAGGGCCGGCTGATGGACGGCGGGCGACCGCCCGGGGACCTCCCCGAGGGCACCTGCGCCGGCGAACCGGCCCGGCTGGTCGACCACTACCTGCAACTGTGCGAGGACCGCGAGCTGGACCGGGCCGGTCGCCTGCTCGCACCGGAGGTCCGCATCGTCTTTCCCGGCGGCCGGGTCTACCGCAACCTCGACGAACTGGTGGCCGGCGCGACCGGCACCTACCGGTGGGTGCGCAAGCACCGCGACCGCTACCTGGTGGGCACCGACGGCGACGCCGTCTCGGTGGTCTCCCTGGGTCGGCTGTACGGGCAGTGGCCCGACGGCGCCGGCTTCGACGACATCCGTTACGCCGACGTGTTCGTGCTGCGCGACGGGCTGATCGTCGAGCAGCACGTCTACAACGACCTCGCCGACACCGTGGCGCGGCGGGACCCGTCCCGCTGATCCACCGACCCGGGTCCCCGCCTCCCGCCCGCCGTGGCGGCGTCGGGGCGACCCACCCACACCAGCACCGATCCGTCCCGGCCGCCGCCGCTGTGCGCGGCTGACCAGCCCTTTCCCTGAACGAGGACGAGGTATCGACATGAAGCACAAGTGGGGTTTGCTGCCGGCGGCGCTGGTCGCCGCGGTGACGCTGGCCGGATGCGGGGGCTCCGGTGACGAGTCGGGCACCGAGGCGGGGGCACCGGCGAAGTTGACCTTCGCCATCGCCTCGGCGGTGATCGGCCCGAAGGAGGAGGTCGCCGTGTACGCGGTGGCCAAGGAACTGGGCTACTTCGACGAGGAGAAGCTGACCGTCGAGACGATCAACACGGACGGCTCGGTCGCCGCGCTCCAGGCGGTCGCCTCGGGAAGTGGTGACCTCACCGCCGCCGACACCGGTTCCATCCTCGGCGCGGTGCAGAAGAACGTCCCGGTCAAGGCCATCGGCGGCCTGGTGCAGAACTGGCCCTGGGTGATGGCGGTCAAGCCGGACAGCACCCTCACCGGCGGCGCCGACCTCAAGGGCAAGAAGATCGGGGTGATCAGCCTGGCGTCCGGGTCCGCCCCGTACGCCCGGGCCTACGTCGCGGCGGCCGGCCTCGACCCGGCCAAGGACGTCGAGCTGCTGCCCGTCGGGGTCGGTGCGCAGGCCGCCGCGGCGCTCAAGGACGGCAAGGTCGACGTGCTGGCGCTCTACACCCAGGCGTACGCGGTGATCGAGAACTCCGGCACCACGCTGAAGTACCTCGACAACCCCGACGCCTTCGACGGGATCCGGTCGCTGAGCTTCGCCGTCGGCGCCCGCAAGCTCGACGACAACAGGGACGTCTACACCCGGTTCCTGCGGGCGGCCTACAAGGCGATGCTCTTCTCCGCGAAGAACCCGGAGGCCGCCATGCGGATCGGCTACAAGGTGTTCCCGCAGATCCTCGCCGGTAAGGACGCGGCGGCGCAGCTACCCGCCGACACCAGGAGCCTCACCGCCTGGCTGAAGACCGCCACCCCGGCGTCCGGCAGCCCGGATCAGTTCGGCGACTGGGGCGCGATCAGCGACCAGGAGTGGACCAAGACCCAGTCGTACACCAAGGAGGCCGGCCAGATCACCGGTGACGTTCCCCTCGGCGACGTGTGGGAGCCGGGTCTGCTCTCCGGCGCAAACCAGTTCGACAAGGCCGCGGTGCTCGACAAGGCCGCCAACTACCCCGCCCAGTAGCGCGCGGCGGACGCGGAAGGGAACGCGATGGCCATCAAGGCGATGGGACGCCGGGAGCAGCAGCCGGCCACGGTGTCTGAGGACTCCTGGATCGAGGTGGCCGGCCTGGACAAGCAGTACCAGCCCCGCCGGTCGGCACCCACCCAGGCACTGCGCGACATCAACCTGACCGTCCGGCGCGGCGAGTTCATCTCGGTCGTCGGCCCGTCGGGTTGCGGCAAGACCACCCTGCTCAAGATCCTGGCCGGGTTGAGCCCGAAGACCGGCGGCACGGTACGGATCGCCGGCACCGAGGTGGTCAGACCCCTCCGCGAGGTCGGGATGGTGTTCCAGGCGCCCACCCTGCTGCCCTGGCGCACCATCTTCGACAACGTCATGGTGCCGGCGGAGATCCAGAAGCTGGATCCCGCCCGGCACCGGCAACGCGCCCAGGAACTGCTGGAGATGGTGGGCCTGACCGGGTTCGAGGGGAAGTACCCGCACGAGCTCAGCGGCGGCATGCAGCAGCGGGCCGGCATCTGCCGGGCGTTGGTGCACGACCCGGCCGTGCTGCTGATGGACGAGCCGTTCGGCGCGCTCGACGCGATGACCCGCGAGTACATGAACGTCGAGCTGCTACGCATCTGGCGGGAGAGCAACCAGACGGTGGTGTTGGTGACGCACTCGATCCCCGAGGCGGTCTTCCTCTCCGACCGGGTCGTCGTGCTCAGTTCCCGCCCGGGGCGCATCGCCGAGGTGCTGCCCATCGACCTGGACCGCCCGCGCGACCTGGGCGTGATGTCCTCCGACCGGGCCGGGGTCTACGTGGACCGGATCCGCCGCCACTTCCACGCCGCCGGCGTGATCGACTGACGAGGTGCCGCCATGGCAACGACAGATGTGCGCGACAAGCCGTCCCCCGGCGCACCGCCGGGCCAGCAGCCGGCCCGGCGGCGGTTCGACCTGCGGGACCGTCCCCAGCTGTGGCTCGTCCCGACGGTCTTCGTCGTGGTTGTGCTCGCCTGGGAGTACGGCACCCAACTGCTCGACGTCGACGAGTACGTGCTGCCCCACCCCTCCCAGATCGCCGAGGCGCTGCACCGGCAGCTCACCGACGACCAGTTCTGGGGGCACTTCTGGGTGACCACCCAGGAGTCGCTGCTCGGCTTCGCCATCGGCGTCGGCGCGGCGGTCCTGCTCGGCACCTTTATCTCCCAGATCAAGGTCGTCGAGGCCACCCTGATGCCGTACATCGTGGCGTTCCAGACCGTGCCGAAGGTCGCCCTCGCCCCGCTGTTCGTGCTCTGGTTCGGCTTCGGCCTGACGAGCAAGGTGGTGATGGCGGCGGTCATCTCGTTCTTCCCGATGCTGGTCAACGTCATCGAGGGGCTGCGGGCCGCCGACGCCGACCGGATCCAGATGCTCACCGTGTTCGGCGCGAGCCGGTCGCAGATCTTCCGGATGGTCCGGCTGCCGAGCGCGCTGCCGTTCATCTTCGCCGGGCTCGACATCGGCATCGTCTTCGCCATCCTCGGCGCGGTCGTCGGTGAGTTCATCGGCGCCAAGGAGGGGCTGGGCTACCTGCTGTTGCAGACCAACTACAACTTCGACATCGCCGGCATGTTCGCCGTGCTGGTGGTGCTGTCGCTGATGGGCCTGGTCGCGCACTTCGTCATCCGGCTGCTGCAACGACGGCTCGCGTTCTGGGCCGAGGACACCAAGGTGATCGGGGCATGAGCGTCCCGACGGACGACCCGAACCGGTTCGACGGCCGGGTGGCGCTGGTCACCGGGGCGGCCCGGGGCATCGGCGCGCGGATCGCCGCCACCCTGGCCGCCCGGGGGGCGACCGTGGCGCACGCCGACGTCGCCGACACCTGGGACACCCCCACCCCCGACGGGCCGCACAGCCGGCACCGGGTGGACGTCCGGTCGGGCCGGTCCTGCGTCGACCTGGTGGCCGACGTCCTCGACCGGCACGGCCGGCTCGACCTGCTGGTCAACAACGCCGGGGTGGTCCGGCGGGGGCCGGCCGCGACGATGAGCGAGCAGGACTTCAGCACCGTGCTCGACGTGAACCTCACCGGCACGTTCCGGGTCTGCCAGGCCGCGTACCCGGCGCTGAGGGACACCCACGGGTCGGTGGTGAACATCGGCTCCACCAACGGCCACATCGCGGTGCTCGACACCGTCGGCTACTGCGTCAGCAAGGCCGGCGTGCTGCACCTGACCCGGGTGCTGGCACTGGAGTGGGCGCCCGACCGGATCCGGGTCAACGCGGTCGGCCCCACCATCGTGCCCACCGACATGACCGCCGACGTACGCGGCGACGCCGGCTATCTCGCCGACAAGCTGGCGACCATCCCGCTGGGCCGGATGGCGGAGCCCGCCGACGTCGCCAACGCGGTCGCCTACCTGCTCAGTGACGCCGCCGCCATGGTCACCGGCCAGACGCTCTTCGTCGACGGCGGCGTCACCATCCACTGACGGTCGGCAGCCGCACCGCCGACCGGACCACCCCGTGGGAGGAACCCCTCATGGCACACCCCGACACCGCAGCCGCGCTCGCGGCGGTGGACGCCCACTTCGACGAGTTCGTGGCCGAACTCCAGCAGCTCTGCCGGATCCGCAGCCGTCGACAGGAACCGGACCAGATGCTCGCCACGGCGGAGTTCATCGCCGACTCGGTACGCCGCTGGGGCGGCCACGCCGACCTCGTCGACTGGGAGCACTCCTACCCGTACGTACTGGCCGAGATGCCCGGCGGCGGGGAGCGGGCGCTGCTGCACTTCACCCACTACGACGTCGAGGTGGAGCCGGCCGGTGACGACGCCGACTGGATCAGCCCGCCGTACGCCGCCGAGATCCACGACGGCCGGCTGTACGCCCGGGGGGTGGCCGACGACAAGGGCGCCCTGATGTCCCGCATCCACGCGGTGGCCGCCTGGCGGCTGGCCGGCCTGCCCGCCCCGGTCACCAGCCGGTTCATCTTTGAGGGCAAGAAGTGGCTGCACAGCCCCGGCCTCGGCTCGTTCGTCGACGCCCACGCCGACCGGCTGACCAGCGACGGCGCGCTGTGGGAGAACTCCTGGGTGGACGGGCAGGACCGCCCGCTGCTCAAACTGGCCGAGAAGGGCGTGCTCTACCTGCGGCTCACCGCCCGCACCCTGCCCCGCGACCTGACCAGCCAGAACACCGCGCTACTGCCGGCGGCCACCGCCCGGCTGGCCGCCGCCCTGGCCCGGTTGCAACGCCCCGACGGCACGGTCACCGTCCCCGGCTTCGCCGACGACGTCCGCCCGCTGACCGACCGGGAGCGGGAACTGCTCGCCGAGGTGGAGTTCGACGGGGACTACCTGCGCCGCCGGGCCGGGGTCACCAGCTTCGCCGGTGGCCTCGACGACCGGCAGGCGGCGGTGGCGATCCGTACCGTCCCCACGCTCACGGTGGCCGGGATCTCCGGCGGTGACATGCGTGACGACGTCACCCTGGGCATCCCGTCGACCGCCACGGCGAAGGTGGAGATCCGGCTGGTCCCCGGTCAGGACCCGCAGCGGGTGCTGGCCGCGGTCTGCGACCACCTGGAGGCGACCGGTTTCGGGGATCTGGACGTCGAGGTGATGGCGACCAGCCGGCCGAACATGACCGACCACCGGGACCCGTTCGTCGCCCTGGTGGCCGACGCGGCCCGGCGGGTCTACCGGACCGAACCGGTGATCGAGCCGTACACCCAGTGGATCGGCAACCAGGGCACCCTGGCCGGTCGGCCCATCGTCGGCGTCGGCGTGTCCCGGGCCGACTCCGGGGTGGACGGGCCAAACGAGAACATCCGGCTCGACGACTACCGGGCCGGCATCAAGCACGTCGTCGAGGTCATGGCCGCCCTGGCGGTGACCCGGTGAGCCGGGTCCGTGGCACCGCCCGTCGGGGCTACGTCGACCTGCCCTGGGGTCAGGTCCACTACCGCGAGGCCGGCCCGCCCGCCCGGCCGACCCTGCTGATCGTGCACCAGTCGCCGCTGTCGTCGGCCACCTACGACGCGGCCCTGGCCCCACTGGCCGCCCGTGGCCTGCACGTCGTCGCGGTGGACACCCCCGGCTTCGGGATGTCCGACCCGCCACCGCACCCGTGGTCGATCCCCGAGTACGCCACCGCGCTGTGGCAGACCGCCGACTCCCTCGGGCTGGACCGGGTGCACCTGCTCGGACAGCACACCGGGGCGACCATCGGTGCCGAGGCGGCGTTGCGGGCCCCGCACCGGGTCGGTCGGCTGATCCTGCAGGGCCTGCCGCTCTACGATCCGGCCGAGCGGGCCGAGAAGAAGGCGACCTACGCCCCCGGCTACCAGCCGCACCGGGACGGGTCGCACCTGCGGGTGATCTGGGACCGGGTGTACGGCCTCTATCCCCGGCTCACGCCCGACGAGGCGGACCGGCAGGTCGCCGAGTACCTGATGACCGGGCCGGACTACGCCACCGCCTACCGGGCGGTCTTCGACCACACCCTCGACACCGCCGCCCTGGCGGCGGTGCCCACCGTGCTCCTGCACGGGGCCGACGACCTGGTCGACCGGATGACCCCGGTGGTGCGCGCCGCCCTGCCGCACGCGCCGCTGGTCACGATCCCCGGTGGCACCGACTTCGTCGCCGACGAGCAGCCCGAGGCGTTCGCCGACGCGGTCGCCGGGCAGCTCGACGTCGAGGTGGCGACCCCGTGACCGGCCGGCGGCCCGTGTGCACCTACACCCCGTGGGCCGACCCACGGACGGGGGTCCGGGCCGATGGCCGGCGCTGACCGGGCGACCGTCGTGGCCGCCCGGCCACCGGCGGCACCCGGCCGTCCGGGTGAGCCCGCCGCCACGGCTGCCGGTCTGGGCGCGGTCTACCTGCTGTGGGGCTCCACCTACCTCGGCAACCGGATCACCCTGGAGAGCCTGTCGCCAATGGTGTCCACCGCCGGCCGGTTCCTGGCCGCCGGGGTGCTGGTGTGCACGGTGGTGGCGGTCCGGCGTGGGCCGGGCCGGCTGCGGCTGCCCCGGGCCCAGTGGCCGGGGGTCGCCGCCGGGGGAGTCCTGATGGTCGGCGCGGGCAGTGCCCTGCTTGCCGTCGGTCAGCAGTACGTCGCCTCCGGACTGTCCTCCCTGCTGGTCGCCGCCATGCCGCTGTGGGTGCTGCTGATCCGGCTCGGCTCCGGTCAACGCCCCCGGCCGGCGGCGGTGGCCGGGGTCCTGGGTGGACTGGCCGGGCTGGCGTTGCTGCTGGTCGCCGCCCCCGGCCAGGGGTTGCACCTGGCGGGTATGGCGACGATCGTGGCGTCGACCGTGGTGTGGGCGCTCGGCTCCACGCTGACCCAGCGGCTGGCCGTGCCGGCCGACCACCTGGTCGGCACCGGGTGGCAGATGCTGGTCGGCGGCGCCTGCGTGGCGGTCGCCGGCCTGTTCGCCGGCGAGTGGCACGACCTGCGCCCCGCCGAGGTGACCACCCGGTCCTGGCTGGCCTGGCTGTACCTGATGCTGGTCTGCACCGTCGTCGGTTTCACCGTCTACACCTGGCTGCTGCGCCGTGCCCCGCTGCAACTGGTCGCCACGTACGCCTACGTGAACCCGGTGATCGCGGTCCTGCTCGGCATGGTGGTGCTCGACGAGCGGCTGACCGGCCGGCAGGCGCTCGCCGGCGTCGTCGTGCTCGCCTCGGTGGCGCTCGTGGTGGCGGTGGAACGACATCGACAGTTGCGAGGATTGCCGCCGGGCACCCCCGTGACGCCACCGTGAGCGGCGGTCCCTGCCCACCCCGCGTACGTCGACAGTGAGGACTGACATGACCACCACCCCCGTCATCGCCCGGGACGACAGACCGGTCCGCTCCGGTCTCGGGCGGGCGCTCGACGTCATCAACATCATCGCCGGCCGGGCGCCGGAGACCCTCGGCGTGTCGACCATCGCCCGGGAGCTGGGGCTGCCGAAGGCGGTCGCGTACCGCATCCTCAAGGAGCTGGTGGCCGACGACTTCCTCAGCTTCAACGAGGAGACGAAGCGCTACCGGCTGGGCACCGGGGCGCTCGCGGTGGGCCTGGCGGCGCTGCGGGCGCTGGACGTGCCGGAGATCGCCCGGCGGTACCTGGTCCGGCTGGTCCGGGGCACCGGGGAGACCGCCACCCTGTCGGTGCGGCAGGGCTGGATCAGGGTCTACATCGACCAGGTGCTCTCCCCGCACGAGGTGCGCATGTCGGTCTCCCTCGGCACCAGCCACCCGCTGCACTCGGGGTCGTCGTCGAAGGCGATCCTGGCCGCGCTGCCGGCGGTCGAGTTGGACGAGTACCTCGGGCAGCCGCTGGACCGGGTCACCCCGTCGACGATCACCGACCCGGACCTGCTGCGGGCCGAACTCGCCCGGATCCGCCGGCAGGGGTACGCGGTGAGCCTGGGCGAGCGGCAGAACGGGGCCGGCAGTGTCGCCGCCGCCGTCCGGTACGGCACCGGTCAGGTCTTCGGCTCCATCTCGCTGTGCGGGCCGCAGGACCGGTTCACCCCGCAGGTCTGCGCCGCGCACGGTGCGCTCGTGGCCGCCGCCGCCGGTGAGATCTCCGCCGAACTCGGCTTCCGGCCGCCGATGCCGCGCTCCGGCGGGGGAGAGGGGACGTCATGACGACGACCGACGACCGACCCGACCCGACCCGGTCCGCCGCCGACCGGCCCGGTGCGGCCCCACCCGGTGACGGGCCGCTGACCGGCCTGCGGGTGCTGGACGTGTCGACGATCCTGGCCGGTCCGCTGTGCTGCCAGATCCTCGGTGACTTCGGTGCCGAGGTGATCAAGATCGAGCATCCGACCGCCGGTGACAGCATGCGCGGGCACGGCAAGTCCCGCGACGGCCATCCGCTGTGGTGGAAGGAGATCTCCCGCAACAAGCGCACCGTCGGGTTGAGCCTGTCCGCCCCGGAGGGTGCCGCCCTGCTGCTGCGGCTGGCCGCCCGGGCGGACGTGCTGGTGGAGAACTTCCGCCCCGGCACGTTGGAACGCTGGGGGGTCGGCCCGCAGGAGCTGCACCGGGTCAACCCGGGCCTGGTGATCGCCCGGATCACCGGGTTCGGGCAGATCGGCCCGTACGCCGGGCGGGCCGGTTTCGGCACCCTCGCCGAGGCGATGAGCGGTTTCGCCCACCTCACCGGCGCCGCCGACGGCCCACCCTCGCTGCCGGCATTCGGGCTGGCCGACAGCATCTGCGGGATCGCCGCCTCCTCGGCGGTGATGATGGCGCTGTGGCACCGGGACCGCACCGGCGGCGCGGGGCAGGTGATCGACATGAGCCTGCTGGAGCCCATCATGACCGCCGTCGGCCCCGGCCCCACCGTCTACGACCAGCTCGGGATCGTCGAGCAGCGCAACGGCAACCGGTCGGTCAACAACGCGCCCCGCAACACGTACCGCACCAGTGACGGCGCGTGGGTGGCCGTGTCGACGAGCGCCCAGGCGATCGCCGAACGGGTGCTGCGGCTGGTCGGGCACCCCGAGGTGATCGACGAACCGTGGTTCCGCACCGGGGCCGGCCGGGCCGGGCACGCCGACGAACTCGACGCCCACGTCGGCGGGTGGATCGCTGCGCGGACCCGCGCCCAGGTCACCCGGGCGTTCACCGAGGCCGGCGCCGCCGTCGCCCCGGTCTACGACGCCCGGGACATCGTCGAGGACCCGCACGTTCGAGCCACCGAGATGCTGACCACCGTGGACGATCCCGACCTCGGGCCGATGCGGATGCACAACGTGATGTGGCGGATGTCCGGCACCCCGGGACGGGTCCGCTTCACCGGCCGCGCCCTCGGCGCGGACACCGACTCCCTGCTGGTCGACGAGTGCGGCTGCGATCCGGCCGAACTCGCCGACCTCCGAGCCCGCCACATCGTCGCCTGACGGTGTGGCCGTAACCCGCTGAAACGTGAGGAACCGTGACGACCACCGCCCGACACGCCGACCGGCTGCTCGACGCCGTCCGCGCCGGCGTAGCGATCTACGACCTCGGCCGGCAGCTCTCGATCGGCATGCCGCAGTCGCCGAACCATCCGCCGTTCTGGCTCAGCATGCCCCGCCGGCACGGTGACATGGTCCGCGCCGACGGTGGGTCCGCCGCCAACGACCTGCTGGTGATGGGGACCCACGTCGGCACCCACGTCGACGCGCTGGCCCACGTCTCCCACGACGGCCGGCTGCACGGCGGCGCGGACGCCGCCGCCGCCCAGGCCGGTGGGCGGTTCACCGAGCTGGGTGTGCACACGGTCGCGCCGATGGTGCGCCGGGGTGTCCTGCTCGACGTCCCCGCCGCGCTCGACCTGCCGGACTGCCCGCCCGGCTACGAGATCACCCCGGCCGACCTCGACGCCGCCGTACGCCGCCAGGGAACCCCGGTGCAGGCGGGCGACGTGGTGCTGATCCGCAGCGGCTGGGGTCGGCACTTCGACGACGAGGACCCCGGCCGGTACGTCGGCCGGGAGTCGGGCGTACCGGGCATCAGCACGGCGGGCGCGCAGTGGCTGGCCGCCGCGGGGGTGCACGCCGCCGGCGCGGACACCATCGCCTTCGAGTGCCTGCGCCCCGGCCAGGGGCACAGCGCACTGCCGGCGCACCGGGTGCTGCTGGTCGAGCACGGCATCTATCTGATCGAGACGATGGCGCTGGAGGAGATCGCCCGCGACGGGGTCCACGAGTTCACCTTCATGATGGCCCCGCTCGCCCTCTACGGCGCCACCGGCTCCCCGGTCCGGCCGCTGGCGGTGGTCGGCCGTGCCTGAGTCGACCCTCGGGCGGCAGCTAGCCGTCTTCGCCGCCGGAACCCCCGCCGCCGCCCTCCCCGCCGAGGTGGTCGACAGCGTCCGCAACCGGGTGCTCGACGTCGTCGGCCTCTGCGTGGCCGCGGTCGACCTGCCGACCAGCCGGGCCGCCCTGGAGTACGTCCGGGAGCAGGGCGGCCTGGGCCGGGCGACGGCGATCGGACTGCCCACCCCGGTGCCGGCCCCGCTGGCCGCCTTCGCCAACGGGGTGCTGGCGCACTCCCTCGACTACGACGACACCCACCTGCCGTCGGTGCTGCACCCGAGCGCGTCGGTGGTGCCCGCCGCGCTGGCCGCCGCCGAACTCACCGGCGCCTCCGGCGCGGAGACGGTCGCCGCCATCGCCGTCGGCCTGGAGGTCTGCGTCCGGCTCGGGATGGCCGGTTACGACCGGGACGCCGGCAACTCGGTCTTCTTCGAACACGGTCAGCACGCCACCTCGATCTGCGGCACCCTCGGTGGCGCGGTGGCCGCCGCCCGGCTGTTCGGGCTGGACGGCGACCGGACCCTCGACGCGCTCGGGGTGGCCGCCTCGATGGCCGCCGGCCTGATCGAGGCCAACCGCACCGGCGGCACGGTCAAGCGGATCCACTGCGGGTGGGCCGCCCACTCGGCGGTCACCGCCGCCAGCCTGGCCCGGCACGGAATCACCGGCCCACCGACGGTGCTGGAGGGGCGCTTCGGCTTCTTCGAGGCGTTCCTGCGCGGCGAGTACGACCCGGCGGAGATCGTCCGTGGGTTGGGCGTCGACTGGGCGGTGCCGGACATCTTCTTCAAGCCGTACCCGGCGAACCACTTCACCCACGCGGCCATCGACGCCGCCCTGGCCCTGCGGGCGCGGGGGGTGACCCCGCAGGACGTGGCGCAGGTGACCCTCGGGGTGCCCACCCCGGTGATCCGCACGATCGGTCAGCCCATCGACCGCAAGCGTCGTCCCGCCACCGGCTACGAGGCGCAGTTCAGCGGCCCGTACGCGGTGGCTGCGGGGCTGCACGGCGGTGGCGTGCTGGGCGTCGGCCCGGACGACTTCACCGACGCCCTCGCGGTCGAGGAGTCCCGCCGGGCGGTGATGGACCGGGTGGAGGTGGTGCCCGACGCGCGCTGCGACCGGATCTTCCCGTACCAGTTCCCGGCCGTCCTGCGGGTGGTCACCCGCGACGGGCGGGAGTGGACCGAGGAGGTGCTGACCAACCGGGGCGGGCCGCAACGCCCCCTGACCCGCGCGGAGCTGGCGGTGAAGTTCCGGCACAACGTCGCCGGCCGGCTGCCCGAGGAGGTCGCCGCGGCGGTCGAACAGGAGATCGGCCGGTTGGACCGGGCCCCGGACGTCCGGCGGCTGACCGGGCTGCTCGCGGCGGCCGGACCGGCAGCGGCCACCGCGGTGGCCACCCACGACACACCCCGAGGCGTGAGAGCATGAGCACCTACGACCTGGTGCTGCGCGACGTCCGGGTGGTCCGGCACGACCGGCCCGACGCCGAGCCGGTGGACGTGGCGATCACCGACGGCCGGATCAGCCGGGTCGCCCCGGGGATCGAGGCGCGGGAGGCCGCCACCGTGCTCGACGGGCAGGGCCGGCTGGCCTTTCCCGGTGTCGTCGACGCCCACCAGCACTGGGGCATCTACAATCCGCTGGGGGAGGACACCGCCTCGGAGAGCCGGGCATCGGCCCAGGGTGGCGTCACCACGGCGCTGACGTACATGCGCACCGGGCAGTACTACCTCAACCGTGGTGGCCGGTACGCGGACTTCTTCCCGGAGGTGCTGGCCGCCTGCGAGGGCCGGTCGCACATCGACTACGGCTTCCATCTCGCCCCGATGATGCGCGAGCACATCGGGGAGATCCCGGAGTTGGTCGAGCGGTTCGGGGTGACCTCCTTCAAGATCTTCATGTTCTACGGCGGGCACGGCCTGCACGGTCGCTCGGCCGACCAGAACTCCTTCCTGATGATCCCCGACGACGAGCGGTACGACTACGCGCACTTCGAGTTCGTGATGCGCGGCGTGCAGGCCGCCCGGGAACGCTTCCCCGACCTGGCGGCGCAGATCTCGCTGTCGTTGCACTGCGAGACCGCCGAGATCATGAGCGCCTACACCCGGCAGGTGGAGCAGGAGGGCCGGCTGACCGGGCTGGAGGCGTACCACGCCTCCCGGCCGCCGCACTCCGAGGGGCTGGCGGTCTCGATCGCCTCGTACCTGGCCCACGAGACCGGGCTGCCGAACGTCAACCTGCTGCACCTGTCCTCGGCCAAGGCGCTCGACGCCGCGTTGCGGATGGCCGAGGCGTTCCCGCACATCGACTTCCGCCGGGAGGTCACCATCGGGCACCTGCTGGCCGACATCACCACCGCGCACGGCCTCGGCGGCAAGGTGAACCCGCCGCTGCGTCCCCGCGAGGACGTCGAGGCGCTCTGGGCACACCTGCTCGCCGGTCGGGTCGACTGGGTGGTCAGCGACCACGCCTGCTGCAAGGACGAGGTCAAGTTCGGCCAGCCGCGCGACGACATCTTCCTGGCCAAGTCGGGCTTCGGTGGGGCCGAGTACCTGCTGCCGGGTCTGGTGACCGAGGGCCGGCGGCGCGGCCTGCCGCTGTCCCGGGTGGCGGCGCTGACCTCGTGGAACCCGGCCCGACGGTTCGGCCTGGCCGGCAAGGGCGCGATCGCCGAGGGGTACGACGCCGACCTGTGCCTGGTCGATCCGGACAGCGCCTGGACGGTCCGCGCCGAGGACTCCGAGTCCACCCAGGAGTACACCCCGTTCGAGGGGTTCGACCTGACCGCCCGGGTCACCGACACCTTCGTGCGGGGCGCGCACGTCCTGGTCGACGGCAAGGTAACCGGTGACCCGCAGGGCCGCTACGTGGCCCGGACCGCGCGGTAGGAGGCGTGGTGCAGCCTGTCGCGCGTAGCTACCTGTACGTCCCGGGTGACCGGGCGGACCTCATCGGCAAGGCCCCGGGTCGGGGGGCGGACGCCCTCGTGCTGGACCTGGAGGACGCCGTCACCCCTGCCCACAAGGAACAGGCCCGCCGCACGGTGGCCGACGCGCTCGCCGACGTGACCGACCCCGGGCAGCGGTGGGTCCGGATCAACAGCGACCAGGTCGAGGCGGACGTGGCGGTGCTGTCGGCGGCGGCGGCCGGCGTGTGGGTGCCCAAAGCGGAGCCGGAGCTGCTGCACGAGGTGGACCGGGCGCTCGGCGCGGCGGAACGTCGACTCGGGCTGGCCGAGCGCACCTTCGGTGTGGTGGCCCTGGTCGAGACCGCCCGTGGCGTGCTGACCGTCGCGCAGGTCGCGGCCGCGCCCCGGGTGCTGCGGCTGGGGCTCGGCGAGGCGGACCTGGCCGGGGAACTGGGCCTGCAACCGGGGCCGGACCGGGCCGAGTTCGCGCCGATCCGGTCGCAGGTGGTGGTGGCCTCGGCGGCGGTGGGGATCGTCGCGCCGGTCGGCCCGGTGGAGACGGCGCTGCGTGATCCGCAGCTGCTGGAACGCACCACCGGCATCCTGCTGCGGCAGGGGTTCCGGGCCCGCAGCGCCGTCCACCCGGGTCAGCTCGCGACGATCAACGCGATGTTCACCCCGACGGCGGCTGAGGTTGCCGCGGCCAGAGCGGTGCTCGACGCGTGGGAACGGGCTGGTCGGGACGGGTCGGGGGTGGCCACGGACGCAGCCGGCCGGCTGCTGGACCGGGCCGTGGTCCGGACCGCCGCGGAGGTGCTGCGCCGGGGGGAGGAGCCGGCCGGGCCGCCGACGGTTGCCGATCATCGGGATGTGCGGCAATGATCTACGTCACATTGTGAACCGTTCTCGCAGTGGCGGGCACGGAAGGCACGTTCCGGGCCGAATCCCTTTTCCGTGCCCCACATTCGGCGTCCGGAGCTCTCGTTTTGGTGCTGACGTTCCTGCCGACGGAACAGTGACAGATACACAGCGTCACTCCGCCTCACCCCGTGTGGTCGACCGACGTTGGTTGTCACCCGACAACCAGCGCCTCGGTTTGTGCCGCTCACTACCCTGACCGATGATCCAGTGCCTGGGTACCGTCGACAGCGATAAGGGCTTCAGATGAGCAACAGTCACCCTCCGTACGGAGAACAGCCGGATCCGAACGTCACCCCGTGGAGCGGGCCGCCGGCACCGCCCGCCGGCTACCCGGCGTACGGCCAGCCTGGCCAGGCCCCGCAGTACGGCCAGGCCCCGCAGTACGGTCAGGCCCCGCAGTTCGGCCAGGCCCCGCAGTTCGGTGTTCCCGTGCCGCCGCAGAAGTCGAACCGGGGCCTGGTCATCGGCCTCATCATCGGCGCGGTGGTCCTCATCCTCGCGCTCTGCGGCGCCGGCATCGGGCTCGCCCTGGTCGGCAACGACGACGAGCCCGACCCGACCCCGACGCCGAGCGCGACCGCCAACCAGGGCTCCGGCACGGAACCCTCGTCCACTCCGCAGGCGTCCGACCCGCCCACGGAGCAGCCGAACAACAACAACAACGCCGTGACGGCCCGCTACTCCAGCGACCTGTCGTCGGTCTGCGACGGCAGCCCGATCCTCAACGCGGCCACCTACAGCGGCCCGGCCACCGCCAAGGCGTACGTCTTCTCGAACAACCCGGAGCGGCCGTCGTTCTGGTCGTCGAAGATCGTCGGCTCCGACAAGCGGTACTACGCCAAGTCGGCGGACTTCACCAGCGTGTCGGTGGTCGGCTGCATGTCGATGGTCCCGGGCAGCGAGGGCGCGCCCAAGAAGTGCGACTACAAGGCCAGCGACGGCAAGAACGTCAGCGTCTCGTACATCTCCTCGCGCTACCAGCTGACCTTCTACGCCGCGAAGACCGCGGAGAAGATCGGCGACGGCGGGGTCGTCAACGCCCCGGCGACCCGGTGCCCGAGCTTCATCTCGTACAACAAGACGACGATGAAGGCGTACGCGGCCCCGGACAGCGGCACCATCGAGGCGGCGCTGGACAAGTTCCTGTCCTGACCGGCTCCTGACGGCGGTGCCGGGGGCGGGCGGATCCCTCCCGTCCCCGGCCTTCCGTCCTCCCGCCGGGTCAGGTGTTGACCGGCCGGCGGGCGACCAGCAGCACGTGCGTCACCGGCCAGTCCAGCGTCGCCCCGTCCACCGTCGACAGCGCCGCGGTCGGCGCGAGCCGGTGGGTGACGATCCAGTCGTTGCGGTACGGGCCGCTGGCCGGGTCGACCTCGAAGCCCACGTCGGCCAGCAGGGCCTTCCAGTCGGCCCACTCCAGCCCGCAGAACTCCTCCTGCGTCTCGGACAGCCAGTTGTCGGTGTAGTCCTTGCGGGTGAGGAAGTCCATCGCCGCGCCGAGCGGCAGCTCGACCACCGCGCCGGTGCCGTCGTCGACCGGGCGGAATCCGAACGGGAACCGGTAGTCGACGGCGAACTGGTCCAGCCGGGCCCGCGTGGACAGCCCGGCGAGATGCGCGGCCACCTGGTCGGCCGGCAGTGACGCCAGATCCGCACGGGGCCGGGCCGGGTTCGCCCCGTCGGTGGTCGACAGCCGCAGCCGTACCGTCCGGTCCCGGCCGTCCGGCCCGCAGACGTCGCTGTTGATCCACACCCCGCCGGGCACCGTGTGGTCGTAGATGGCCTGCACGAACCGGCGCAGCGACGCCATCCGATCGCCGTACGACCAGATCTCGTGGGTCAGCGCGAAGGTCATCGTGGTGTCCACCGAGCGGGGCGCGAACACCGCCCCGCCGAGCACGTTGCGGCGGTAGAAGAAGACGTTCGGGTTGGCGAAGAAGCCCTGTGCCTTCTTGTGCACGCACTCCTCGTACAGGTGGCGGGCCACCTCGACCCCGATCAGGTCGCTCTCCCGCAGCGTCGGCTCCCGGTCGGCCAGCTCCAGCACCGCGCCCGCGCCGCAGCCGACGTCGACGATCCGGCCGGGCCGCACGTGCTCGCGCACCGCCGCCCACTTGCGCTGCGCCGCGTCGGCGAACGCCTCGGCGTACGTCCGGTAGTCGCGGGTGGCGGTCAGCCCGCCCTCGTCCCCGACCACCGGATCGTTGACGACCGAACGGACCAGGTCGTCGAGCCGGTAGCGGGCGTAGACGTCGAGGGTGGCGGGGTGGGCCAGCTCCCGCCACGACGGGTCGTCGGCGGCCAGCCGCAACAGCACGTCCCAGGGCCGGGCGGGGGTGGGGTCGACGTCGGCCTCCACCCCGGCGAGCGGGAACCCCAACCGGGCGTACATGGCGGCGACCTGCGGCGTCGAGCAGGCGACCACGGTGTTCTCCGGGGTCAGCTCCAGGCCGGCGGTGGCCGCCACGTTCTTGAGGGTCACCTCGGCGAACCGGTCGGTCTCGGCGGTGTCGAAGACCGGCACCACCACCGACCGCAGCCCGGCCAGCACGCTGAACCGTTCGATCGCCGCCTCCCGCCGGTGGTAGGGGACCGGGTTGCGGCGGGTGTTCTCGTGGTTGGCCGAGGTGACCGCCCAGACCACGGTGGCCTCGTCGTCGGTGACCCGGCCGCCGGTGCCGGCCGGCCCGGCGTCGGCACCGGCGTGGTCGCCGTCGGCAGCGTCGTGGTGACCGCCGGTGGCGAGCCGGTGCAGATAGTCGGCCTGGAACCGGGTCAGCAGGTGATGTCGGCCGGGAAACAGCAGGTAGCGGGGCATGCACCGTTCCTAGCCGACGCCGGATGGCCGGCTCCGCGCGGGGGTGGGGTGGCAGTCGCGGCGGCGCACGTGCTGCCGGTGCGGCGTGGGGGTGCCGGGAGGCGCGGTGCCCGGACCGGGCGTGGGGGGGGGGGCCGGGGGGGGGGGCCCCCCCCCCCCCCGCGGGGGAAAAACCCCCCCCCCCCCCCCCCCCCCCCCGCCC
>NZ_JBMDWU010000276.1:0-17859 GCF_048594385.1 Micromonospora sp.
ACCGGGTACGGATCATCGACACCTTGGCGTCGAGGTAGTGCGTCGGTTCGCCAGGGACGAGGAAGAACCGGGTCTGGTAGGAGTGCGCGTCGTCGACCGAGAGGGCGTGCAGCCGCTCGCCGTCGAGGGTGAGCAGCCAGGTGGACAGGAACCGGGTGTCGAACGAGAACAGCCCGGTCGGGAAGTCGAACGACGGTTCGACGTCGCCGCGCCCGTCGCAGACCAGGAAGGTGTTGCCGTCGAGGATGCTGACCCGCTGCTGCATCACGCCCGCCCGGTCTGCTCACGGGCGGTCTCCCGGGGGTCGCGCACCCCGGGCGGGGTGGGGAAGAACTGCCGGAACACCAGGAACAGCATCACGTTGCCGCTGAACGTCGACTCGTTGCGCAGCACCGCCGCGACGCCCTGGGCGCACCCGGTGACCAGCCGTTCGAAGAGGTCGGCGCTACTGCTCCAGACGGCGTCCGCCGGGCCGCTGCCCCGTTCCACCACCGCCCGGCCGGGGCTGATCCGCACCAGCCAGTGGTCGGTGTGGTCGTCGTCGACCAGGTCGATCTGGAGCGTTCCGGTGACCGGGGCACGCAGCACCGCAGGGGCACGCGCCGGCAGTGCCGCGAAGAACTCGTCCGTCGCCCGACTCACCTACGCATGGTAGGCAAAATGCGTACATACAGGTGCAACATCGGCACCGCCCGGTGGGGGCCGGTGCGGCCGGGTCAGTAGACCAGCGCCTGCGCGCCCTCGGCCATCGCCTCCTCGACGAAGACCGCCGCGCCGGCGATCCGGACGCCGGGCAGCACGTCGTCCGGGCCGATGTCCCGGCGGGCGGCGCACTGCGTGCAGGCGGTGACCTGGCCGGTGGCGAGGATGACGTCCAGCAGGTCGGTCAGCGGCGCCGAGTGCGGCAGGGTGAACTGCCCGGCCCGACCGGGCACGGCGAACCAGGTGGACTCACCGGTCAGCCAGAGCGACACGGTCACCCCGGCGGCGGCGGCCGTGGCGGCCACCGTGAACGCCTGCGCGCACCGCTCCGGGGCGTCCGCTCCGGCGGTGGCCTTGACGACGAGAGTGCGGCCCATGGGGCCCAGCATAGGATGACCATGATGGTTACCGAGATCGGGTTCGTCAGCCTGCTGGTCGCCGGCCTGGGCGCGCTCGCCGGTGGCCTGGTCTACCTGGCCGTACGCCTGTCGAGAGGTAAGTGGTGAGCGACGAGAACCCCCTTCAGCCGCCGTGGTTGAACGCGCCGCCGGTCGAGGAGTACCCGTACCAGGAGAGCCACGACCTGCGGGTCGGTCCGAAGCTGCATCCGGCGCTGGACGGGCTGCTGCCGTACGTCGGGGTGTGGCGGGGGCGGGGGCGGGGTGGTTTCCCCACCATCGAGGACTTCGACTACGCCCAGGAGATCCGGATCAGCCACGACGGCCGGCCGTTCCTGTTCTACGAGTCCCGGGCCTGGCTGCTCGACGAGGAGAGTCGTCCGGTCCGGCCGGCCGGGCGTGAGGTGGGCTGGTGGCGTCCGGTGCTGGACGGCGAGCGGGCCACCGACGAGCTGGAGGCGTTGATGACCTCGCCGACCGGGATCATGGAGCTGCACATCGGCCGGCGCACCGGTACGCAGATCGAGTTCGCCACCGACGCGGTGGTGCGTACGGCCACCGCCAAGGAGGTGACGGCGGGCGCCCGGCTCTTCGGCATCGTGGAGGGGGCGCTGCTCTACGCCCAGGAGATGGCGGGCATGGGCCACAGCCTCTCCCCGCACCTGTCCGCCCGGCTGATCCGGGTGGCCGGCTGACGTTGATCGACTCAGGCGAGCCGATGTTGCGGCGTCCGCGAGCGGAGATACCGCAACATCGGCCCCGTCGTGTCGATCACGCGAAGCCCAGCAGCCCCCGGAAGCGGGGGGTGTGCGGGGAGGCCGGGCGGGGCTCGCCGTCGAGGGTCCTGACCTCGACCAGGCCGCGTACCGACGAGGTCAGCCAGATTCCGGCGGCGGCGTGCAGCCCGGCCGGGGTGACCATCCGCTCGGCGGGCGTCAGGCCCAACCCGGTCACGTGGTCGAGCAGCCAGCCGCAGGTGGTGCCGGGCAGGATGCCGGTGCGGTCGGCCGGGACCGTGCACAGGGTGTCGCCGTCCAGCCAGACGACGTTCGCGCCCGGAGCCTCCAGCACGTAGCCGTCGGTCGAGACCCAGAGCACGTCGTCCACGCCGGTCCGGGCGGCCCAGCGGCGCGCGGCGCTGTTGGTGGCGTACGAGATGGACTTGATGCCCGTCGGCAGCCAGGACAGTTCGGGGCGGGCCGTGGCCGGCACCCCGAGGGGCAGGGTCGCGACGGTGACCCCGGCGTGGCGCAGCCGCTTCGCGGCGGCCGGCACCTCGGCCAGGGTGGCGTAGACGGTGGGCAGCCCGCCACCCTCCGGCCCCCGGCTGCAGACCAGTCGCAACGCGCCCTCGACCCCGTCGGGCCAGCCGTCGACGAGGGTGTCCAGCAGCTCCACCAGTGCCGCGTCGGGCGGCAGCGGGAGTTCCAGGGCGGCGGCTCCGACGCGCAGCCGGGCCAGGTGGGCGGTCAGCAGCCAGGGGCGCCCGCCGCGCAGGTGCATGGTCTCGAACAGTCCGTCGCCGCGCAGCGCACCCAGGTCGTCCCCGCGCAGCACCGGCCTCGTCGCGGGGACGACGCCCCGGCCGAGTACGGCGATCCTCGATGCCACCACGACCGCCGAGCCTAGCGGCGGCACGACGTGGCCGGGCGCGGGCCGGCGGCCGAACTATGATCGGACGGTGTCCGAATCCTCGCTGGCGGAAATGCTCCGCTCCCGCGGGTTGCGGCTGACGGCGCAGCGGCAACTGGTCCTCCAAGCCGTGCTCGACCTGGGTCACGCCACACCTGAGCAGGTGCACACCGCGGTCCGTGAGGTGGCCGCCGGGGTCAACATCACCACCATCTACCGGACGCTGGAGCTGCTGGAACGGCTCGGCCTGGTGACCCACACCCACCTGTCGCACGGTTCGCCGACCTACCACGCGGCGGGTGAGCACCAGCACATCCACCTGGTCTGCCGCGAGTGCGGCGCGGTCGACGAGATCGACCCGGAGCTGATGCGTCCGCTGGCCGACCAGCTCGCCACCGGGCGTGGCTTCCGGGTGGACATCGGGCACGTGGCGCTCTTCGGCGTCTGCCACAACTGCGAGGACGGGGAACCGACATGATCGACATCGGGGGAGCGGTCGCCGTCGAGGCGATCGACGAGGCCAGCCGGGACCAGCCGGACGCCGAGCACCGGGCGGCCGGGGTGCGGGGCGTCGCCGCGCACTACGGCGACCCGCTGCGCGAGCAGCGCACCCTGGCCACCGGGGTCGGTCTGGTGGACCGCTCGCACCGGGGGGTCGTCGCCGTCTCCGGCCCGGAGCGGATCGGTTGGCTGCACACCCTGACCAGCCAGCACCTCGCCGCGCTCGGCCCGGGGCAGGGCACCGAACTGCTGGTGCTCAGCCCGCACGGGCACGTCGAGCAGCACGCCATGGTCACCGAGGACGGCACGACCACCTGGCTGGACACCGAACCGGGAATGACCGCCGGCCTGCTGACGTACCTGGAGAAGATGCGGTTCTTCAGCCAGGTCGAGCCGCGCGACGCCACCGCCGACCACGCGCTGTTGTCGCTGGTCGGGCCGCAGGCCACCGACGCCGTCGCCACGTTGGGCGTGACCGGGCTGGCCGCACCCGAGGTGCTCGCGGTGCCGGGCCCGAAGTTCCGCTCCGGCGAGCTGCCCCCCCGCCCCACCGTCCGCTACGACGTGCAGCCGCTGACCGGCGGCGGGTGGGCCCGACGGGTCCCGCTCGGGGTTGACCTGCTGGTGCCCCGGCCGGCCCTGGACGGGGTCGTCGCCGAGCTGCGTGCCGCCGGGGTGCCGGCGGCCGGGCTGTGGGCGTACGAGGCGGTGCGGGTGGCCGCCCGACAGCCCCGGGTCGGGGTGGACACCGACCACCGGACCATCCCCGCCGAGGTGGGTCTGATCGCCCCGGCGGTGCACCTGGACAAGGGCTGCTACCGGGGTCAGGAGACGGTCGCCCGGGTGCACAACCTGGGTCGGCCGCCGCGTCGGCTCGTCCTGCTGCACCTGGACGGGGTGACCACCGACCAGCTTCCGGCGGCGGGCACCCCGGTCACCCTGGACGGCCGGACGGTCGGCTTCGTCGGCACCGCCGTGCACCACTTCGAGCTGGGTCAGGTCGCGCTGGCGGTGGTCAAGCGCAACCTCGCCGACGACGCCCGGCTGGCGGTGGGCGACACCGCCGCCGCCGTCGACCCGGAGTAGCCGACCCGACGGCAAGGATGCCCACCTACTGCCGCAGGGACGGGAATTCCTTCGCGTAACTCCCTGAGAGTGTGCGGTTCTTCCTGTCCCGACCCGGCTGCGGCATCGACCTGGGGCGGCCTGGGCGGTTACCATCGCCGGCATGACGACAGGGACGTTGATCACGGTTGCCCCGACCGGCGCGGAGTCGGCCAAGGCGGAGGTGCCGGCGCTGCCGGTGACCCTCGACGAGTTGCTGCTCACCGCCAAGGAGTGCGAGGCGCTCGGCGCTTCCGTGATCCACGTCCACATCCGGGACGACGAGGCGCGTCCCACCCTCGACCAGGGGCGGCTGCGGGAGACGGTGGCGGCGCTGCGCGAGGGAACCGACCTGATCGTGCAGCTCTCCTCCGGTGGCGCGGTGACCGACCCGGAGGCCGACCGGCTGGCCGTGCTGGACGCCGCCCCGGACATGGCCTCCTGCACCATGGGCACTGTCAACTTCGGCGACGACGTCTTCCTCAACCGGTGGGAGTTCATCGTCGACCTGCACACCCGGATGCAGGAACGCGGCATCCTCCCCGAGTACGAGATCTTCGACCTCGGTCACCTCGCCGCCCTGTCCCGCCTGCTCGACCGGTACGGCCTGCCGCACGGCGGGCACGTGCACGTCGACTTCGTGATGGGGGTGCCGGGCGGGATGCCGGGCACCACGGCCACCCTGGTCGCCGCCCAGCAGATGCTGCGTGACCTGCCGGCGGGCACCACCTTCTCGGCCACCGGCATCGGCCGCAGCACCATCCCGGTGATGCTGGCCTCGCTGTCCACCGGCGGTCACCTCCGGGTCGGCATGGAGGACACCGTGACGTACGCCAAGGGCCGCCCGGTGGAGTCCAACATGCAGCTCGTCGCCCGCGCGGTCGGCTTCGCGCAGCTCGCCCAGCGCCCGCCGCTGACCACCACCGAGGCCCGTCGGCTGCTCGGCCGGTAGCCCGTCGGCCCGCGCGTCGGCCCGCCGTGGGGCGGTCTGGCGTCGGTAAGCCGCGCCCGGCCCGGCGCTCCGTACCCTCGTGGCTGGCGTCGCAGGTCACCCGGGTGCCGGGCGCGTCGGCCCGCGTCGGTACCTTCCCAGGGTGACCAAGACGTACGAGGGTGGCGGGCCGCTCGCCGAGGTGGTCCGGTCGGGGTTCGTGGAGGGCGTGCACCGGGGCTCGGTGGTGGTGCTCGACGCCGCCGGCGCACCGGTTGCCGGTGCCGGGGACGGCACCTCGCCGATCTTCCCCCGGTCGGCCAGCAAGCCGTTGCAGACGCTCGGCATGCTCCGGGCCGGGCTGGCGGCGACCGACCCGGCCGACGTCGCGCTCGTCTCGGCGAGCCACGCCGGTGAGGAGTTCCACCTGGCCCGGGTGGCGGCGCTGCTGCGCTCCGCCGGCCTCGCCCCGGACGCCCTGCACTGCCCGCCCGACCTGCCGTTCGGCGAGGCCGCCCGGGAGGCCGTGCTCCGGGAGGGAGGTGGCCCGAGCCGGCTGGCGATGAACTGCTCCGGCAAGCACGCCGGGATGCTGCTGACCTGCCTGGCCGCCGACTGGCCGCTGGACGGGTACTGGCGGCCGGAGCACCCGTTGCAGCGGCGGCTGACCGCCACCATCGAGGAGTTCACCGGTGAGCGGGCGGCGGCGGTCGGGGTGGACGGCTGCGGTGCGCCGGTGCTGGCGGTCTCGCTGACCGGGCTGGCGCGGGCGTTCCTACGGTTGGTGACCGCCGAGCCGGGCTCCCCGGAGCGCACCGTCGCGGACGCGATGCGGGCGTACCCGGAACTGGTCGGCGGTACCGGGGCGGACGACACCCGGCTGATGCGGGGCGTACCGGGGATGCTGGCGAAGATCGGCGCGGAGGGCGTGATCGCCGCCGCGCTGCCCGGCGTCGGGGCGGTCGCCCTCAAGATCGACGACGGGGCCACCCGGGCCCGGATGCCGGTGCTGGTCTCCGGGCTGCGCCGGCTCGGCGTGCAGGCCCCCGTCCTGACCGAGTACGCCGAACTGCCCCTGCTGGGTGGTGGTCTCCCCGTCGGCGCGGTCCGTCCCGTCTGGTGACCCGCCCCCTCGTCCCCGCCCTCAGGAGAGGAAGGCGCGCAGAGCGTCGGCCACCGGGGCCGGGCGTTCCAGCGGGACCAGATGGGCGGCGTCGGGGACGTCAGGGAGGCGGCGGGCGTCCGGAGCCTCGGCGGCGATCCGGTCAGCCAGCCGGATGATGTCCGGAATGTCGACGGCACCGGCGGTGACCAGCACCGGCATGCTCAGCTCGCCGAGCCGGTCGATGGCGGGCGGGTCGAGTTCGACGACGTCCACCGCGCTCAGCGCCTGCTCGGCGGCGAGGGCCCGCCGGTCGGACTCCTCGGCGAAGGCGATGAGCGCCGGGTCCAGATCCTCGGGCCGCCGGTACGGCCCGACCACCCAGAACCGCACCTCACCGGCCGCGCTCGCCGCGAGATCCTCCTCGTCGACCTCACCGACGAGGGTGTTCCACAACTCCTCGGTCTGCTCCGACCACTCGTGCCCGGAAACGGCGGTGCCGAACAGTGCCAGCGCCGACACCCGCTGCGGGTACGCCAGCGCGGTGTCGATCGCCACCGCCCCGCCGAACGAGCAGCCGACCAGGGCGGCCTGTGCGATGCCGAGCGCGTCCAGCACCGCCCGGACGTCGTCGTGGTGGGCGAAGGACTCCGGCGGCAGCGCCGACTCCCCGTAGCCGCGCAGGTCCAGGCAGATCACCCGGTGCCGGTCGGCGAGGGCGTCCCGGACGCCGTGCCACATCCGCCGGTCGGCGATCCCCGCGTGCAGCAGGAGCACCGGGCTGCCGTCGCCCGTCTCGTCGTACCCCAGGGTGGTGCCGTTGACGGCGATATTCGTGGTCACGCCGTGCAAGGTACGGACCGGGCATCAGGCGTCGCAACGCGGTTTTGTTACCTCGCTAACTCTGGCAAGCGTTTTGCTTGCTGGAGCTAGCGGTGCGGACTACGGTTGGGGCATGGCCGCACCCAAGGATCTACCCGACGTCGGCGGATTCATCCGTGACCTGCGGCGGAACGCCAAGATCTCACTCCGCCAACTCGCCGAGCAGGCGGGGGTGAGCAACCCCTACCTCAGCCAGATCGAGCGGGGCCTGCGCAAGCCCAGCGCCGAGGTGCTCCAGCAGCTCGCCAGCGCGCTGCGGGTCTCCACCCCGGCGATGTACCTGCGGGCCGGGCTGCTCGACGACAAGGAGGGTCAGGGGGTGCTCGCCGCCATCGCGGTCGACCCCGACCTCACGATGGCCCAGAAGCAGTCCCTCAGCCAGATCTACGAGACCTTCCGCCGGGAGAACACCCGCCTGGCCGAGGCCGAAGCCGCCGCCAACCCGTCCGCCGAGGACGAGCCGGTGGCCCCGGCCGGGCCCACCGGTGCACCCGCCGGACCGGCCACCGCCACCGCACCGGATCCGTCCGCTGCGGGCCGGACCGAGACCGCCGTCACCGACGAGACCGCCGTCACCGACGAGGCTGCCGTCACGGATCAGCCGCTCGTCACCGACGGGGCGACCGTCACGGATCAGCCGGTCGTCACCGACCGGACCGCCGCCGCGGCGGCCCGGCCGGGCACGCCGGCCCCGACGGGCGGCCCGTCCGCGCCGGCCGTGCCGACCGGGGCGGCAGCCGGGATCACCCCGGCGGCCACCGGCCCGGTCACCCCGGAGGGCACCCCGACCGAGGCCGTCCTGGAATCGGTCGCCCGCACCGAGGCGGGCACCGCCCCCGCCCCGACCGGAGCGGGCAGCGCCGGGACGGCACCGCACTCCCCGGACACCGCGCCCACCACCGGCACCCGCGCCGACCGGGCGGATGCCGCATCCACGACCAGCACCAGCAGGGCCGCCGGAGCGGCCGAGGAGGAGTTGTCATGACCCAGCCGAAGACCAACCGCATCCCTGCCCCGCTCTACGCCGCCGCCGGCGCCGGAGAGCTGGCCTACCAGCAGCTGCGCAAGCTGCCCACCGTGGCGACCGAGCTGGGCAACCGGGTCGTCGCCGACGGCACCAAGGTCGTCGCCGAGCTGGGCGGCCGGGCCGTCGTCACCGGGGTCGAGCTGCGGCAGAAGGCCACCGAGACCTTCCGTACCGCCAACCTGACCGCCACCGGCCTGCGTGAGCGGGTCGCCCCGACCGAACTGAACCTGGACAAGCTCCGCGCCGAGCTGGACCTGGACAAGCTGCGGGCCGAGCTGGACCTGGACCGGCTGCGCGGTGCCGCCACCCGCAACGCGGCCGTCGTGGTCGCCGGGGCGCAGGCCGCCCAGGAGCGTGCGCTGGCCGCGTACGGTGCGTTGATCGCCCGGGGCGAGCGGGTGGTCGGTGCCGGGGTGCTGGAGGCCGCCGACACCGTCAACGCCGACATCGAGGCGACCGACGCCACCGTGCGCACCGGGACCACGGCGGACACCACGACCGGCCCGGCGGACACCGTGACCACCAGCCCTTCGGACACCGCGACCACCAGCCCTTCGGGCGGGGCCGCCGCCGACCACACGCCGACCCCGGCGGACGTGGCCGAGGTCGTCGAGGCGAAGCCGGCCGCCGCCAAGGCCACCCGGACCCGGGTCAGCAAGGCCGCCAAGGCCACCAAGCCGGCGGCGACCGGGTCGAGCGCGACCGGTACGCCGGCGAAGCCGAAGACCACGAAGCGGACCCGCCCGACCGCCGAGTGACCGTTGCCGACACCGGCCCCGGGGGCGTCCTGACGGACGTTTCCGGGGCCGTCGGCATATGCTGGCCGACATGGCCATCGCCGCGCCGATCTTCGTGTTCCACCTCGTCTACGTGATCGACCTGGTCCTGCTCGTGTTCGCACTGGCGGTGCAGGGCATCTCGCTGGTGCACGCGTTCACCCAGCGTTCGGACGCCTTCCCGGCGATCGGGACCCTCCCCAAGGGCGGATGGATCGCCATCCTGGCCGTCTGCATGCTGCTCACCCTGCTCGGTTTCGGCGCGCTGAGCATCTTCGGGCTGATCGGCATCGCGGCCGGTCTGATCTACCTGCTCGACGTCCGGGTGGGGCTGCGTGACCTGCACGACGGCAAAGGGTTCTGGTGAGAGGTTTCCGCTGGCCGCCACCACCGGACGGCGGGCCCCGCACCTGGGGCCCGGGGCCCGGGGCGCCGCGTACCGGGCGACCCGCCCTGCCGGAGCCGGAGACCGAGCTGGTCGCCACCCCGCACGACGTGCACCTGGAACGGCTGGTCACCGGCATCGGTGACCCGGTCACCGTGTTCGCGCACGGGTTCGGCAACGGCATCGCCACCACCCGACCGTTCGGCAGCGCGGTGGCCGGTCGCCGGGTCTTCTTCCAGTTCCGGGGGCACGGCCGCTCCGACGCGCCGCCCGGCCCGTGGAGCTACCTCGACCTGGCCCGCGACCTGCGGGCGATGGCGGATCTCAGCGGCGCCACCCGGGCGTTCGGGGCGAGCCTCGGCGCGGGCGCGCTGTGCCGGCTGCTCGCCGAGAGCCCGGACCGGTTCGAGAAGCTGGTCTTCCTGCTCCCCGCCGTCCTCGACCGGCCGCGTGGCCCGATCGCCCAGCAGCGGCTCGCCGACCTGCTGGCGGCGGTGTCCGGCGGCGACGCCTCGGCCGTGGCGGACGCGGTCGCCCTGGAGTTGCCGCCGTCGGTCCGCAACACCCCGGCCGGTTGGGCCTACCTGCGCCAACGCCTCGACCAGTTGCTCCGGGACGGGCTCGCCGCCGGCCTGGCGGACCTGCCGGAGCAGTCCCCGCTGGCCGACCTCGCCGCCCTGGCCGGGGTGACCGCCCCGGCCCTGGTGATCGGCTGCGTCGGCGACGACCTGCACCCGACCCACATCGCCGCCGAGCTGGCCGAGGCGTTGCCGCAGGCGACCCTACACGTCTACGACCGCCCCGGCTTCGCCTGGACCGACCGCGCCGACCTGCGGGACCGGATCTCCACCTTCCTCAACGACTAGCGTCCGCGTCCGCCGTCGGCAGGTGGGCGGCGCGCACGGCACGCAGCCAGCGTTCCACGGTGGCCTCGTCGGGCCGGTCGGGCAGCGGGGTGCGGAGCCGGTCGAAGTCCCGCTCCGCCTCGGCGACCAGGGCTTCCGCCTCGGTGAGCGCGCCGCCCGCGACCCGCTCACCGAACGCCCGGAACCACTGCGGGTCCGCCAGCCGGATCTCCAGCACGCCGGTGGCGTAGAGGGTGCGCCCCTGGTGCAGCAGCCGGGCCAGGTGCCGGGCGTGCTTGGCGCAGCGGCGTCGACCGCCCACCGTCGCGTCGCGGGTGGTCAGCTTGCGGAACTGCTGACTCGCGTACCCGAGGTAGGCGTCGCGGACGCGCGGCGCGCTGAGGAACGCCGACCGGATGGCGATCAGGCGGTCACCGAGTTCGGTGCGGGTCTCGTAGCAGTCGTCGGGGAGCCAGATCAGCTCGGTGGCCGTCGGGTTGCCGCTCAACGCCAGCCGGGCGTACTTGCCGGCCTCGTGCAGGGTGACGTCCGGGTCGGTGGTGACCACCGACTCCCGGGGCGGCCGCAGGCCGTGGAAGGCGACCGTCGGGGCGGCGAAGACGCCGATCCGGTCGACGTCCGAGCCGGGGCCGGCCAGCCCGTAGGCGACCGAGCCGACGATCCCGGAGAGCAGCAGGTGCATGCCGGGAGCATGCCGGATCGAACCGTCACGCGAAACCGGACTTCGGTTGTCAGGTATCACTGCCACCCTCGACGGTAGGACGACGACACCGTGGGAGGGAACGGTCGCGCTGGTGGCCGGCGCGACCCGGGGCGCGGGCCGGCAGATCGCGGTCCAGCTCGGCGCGGCCGGAGCGACGGTCTACGCCACCGGCCGCACCAGCCGGGCCGGCCGCTCCGAGCTGGACCGTCCCGAGACCATCGAAGAGACCGCCGAGCTGGTCACCGCCGCCGGGGGCACCGGCATCGCGGTCCGGGTCGACCACCTGGTGCCCGAGCAGGTACGCGACCTGGTGGCCCGGATCGACGCCGAACAGGGCCGGCTCGACGTGCTGGTCAACGACGTGTGGGGGGCCGACCCGCTGATCACCTGGGAGAAGCCGGTCTGGGAGCAGCCGCTGGAGGCCGGGTTCCGTACCCTGCGGCTGGCCGTGGACACCCACATCGTCACCAGCCACTTCGCGCTGCCGCTGCTGATCCGCCGCCCCGGCGGGCTGGTCGTCGAGATCGGCGACGGCACCCGGGCGTACAACGACACGCACTACCGGCTGTCGGTCTTCTACGACCTGGCGAAGGTGTCGGTGACCCGGCTCGCGTACAGCTGGGGGCACGAGCTGGCGCCGCACGGGTGCACCGCCGTGGCGCTCACCCCCGGCTGGATCCGGTCCGAGGCGATGCTGGAGCACTTCGGGGTGACCGAGGAGACCTGGCGCGACGGCGCGGCGAAGGACCCGCACTTCGTGATCTCGGAGACGCCGGCCTTCGTCGGGCGCGCGGTCGTCGCCCTGGCCGCCGACGCCGAGCGGGCCCGCTGGAACCAGGCGTCCGTCTCGGCCGGCGAACTGGCCCGGGTGTACGGCTTCACCGACCTCGACGGCAGCCGGCCGGACGCCTTCCGCTACCTCAGCGAGGTGGTCGAGGCGGACCGGCCCGCCGACCCCACCGGCTACCGCTGATCCGGGGGGACGGGGGCGACGCCGTAGAGGGCGGCTGAGCGGGCCGCCGCGTCGACCAGGCGGGCCCGCAGCTCCGGTGGGTCGAGCACCTCCGCCTCCGGGCCGAAGGCGAGCAACTGGGCGTACGCCACCTCGACGGACTCGACGGGCAGCCGGGCCACCACCCACCCCTGCCCGTCGGGTGCCCCGGCGGCGGCCAGCGCCTCCTCGTACGCGAAGGGGGTGTCGGCGAGGACACGCAGCTGGCGCAGGCCGACGGGGCTGACCCGCACGGTGACCCGCTCGGCGAGCATGCCCCGCAGGAACGACTCGGCCTGCTCCCGCCAGTAGCCGCCCAGGTCGAAACCGTCGTCGCGGACGAACGTCGCCGGGTCGGGCACGACGTCGACCACCCGGTCCACCCGGTAGGTACGCATCGCGTCACCGACCCGGCCGACAAGATACCAGGTGCCGCTCTTGAGCACCAGCCCGTACGGCTCGACCCGGCGGGTCACCTCCCGTTCGCCGCGCCGGTACCGCAGCACCACCACCCCGTCCCGCCACACCGCGCGGGCCAGCTCGGTCAGCCAGCGGGGCGGGGTGGACTCCCGGAACCAGCCGGGCACGTCCAGGTGGAACCGTTGCCCGGTACGGGCCGGGGCGTCGCGCAGGCTCGGCGGCAACGCGGCGAGCACCTTCAGCTCGGCGGACGCCACCGCGTCGGCCAGCCCCAGGTCACCGGCGGGGCCGGGGAGCCCGGCGAGGAAGAGCGCCTCCGCCTCGTCGCGGGGCAGCCCGGTCAGCCGGGTCCGGTAGCCGCCGAGCAGCCGGTACCCGCCGGCCCGTCCCCGGTCGGCGTAGACCGGCACCCCGGCGGCGGACAGCGCCAGCACGTCCCGGTAGACGGTCCGCTCGGACACCTCCAGCTCCCGGGAGAGTTCGGCGGCGGTCATCGTCTCCCGGGCCTGCAACAGCAACACCAGGGAGATCAACCGGGACGCCCGCACCCCTGCATCCTGCCGGCCCGACCCGGGGCGCGACGCCACCGGGTGTCCGGTGGCGATGGTGTACGGCCGATAGGCTCTGCGGTCGTGAACGGACCCCGTACGATCGCCGCGCCGGTGACCGGCGCCACCCGTCGCTTCTTCGGCGGCGTGGGCCTGCTCCTGCGCGGCCTCGGCCTGTACGTCCGCAGCCCGGGGCTGATGCTGCTGGGCGTGGTGCCGGCGCTGCTGTCCGCCGCGCTCTTCGTCGCCGCGTTCGCCACGCTGATCTACTTCGTGGACGAGCTGGCGGCGTGGGTGACCCCGTTCGCCGACGACTGGTCGGACACCCCGCGCAGCCTGGTGCGGGTGATCGCCGGGTTGGCTTTCCTCGGGCTCGGCGGGCTGCTCACCGTGGTCGGTTTCACCGCGGTCACCCTGGTCATCGGCGACCCGTTCTACGAGAAGATCTCCGAGCGGGTGGAGGACCGCCTCGGTGGTACCCCCGGCGCGGTGGAGGTGCCGTTCGGGGCGTCGTTGCGGCGCAGCATCGTCGACTCGCTCCGGTTGATCGGGCTCTCGGTGCTGTTCGGCATCCCGCTGTTCCTGGCCGGGTTCATCCCGGTGGTCGGGCAGACCGTGGTGCCGGTGGTCGGTGCGGCGGTGGGCGGCTGGCTGCTCGCCGTGGAGTTGGTCGGTGCGCCGTTCTCCCGGCGCGGGCTGCGGCTGCCGGACCGCCGGGCCCGGCTGAAGGCGGACCGGGCCACCTCGCTCGGCTTCGGCGTGGCGGTCTTCCTGTGCTTCCTGATCCCGCTCGGTGCGGTGCTGGTGATGCCGGCCGCCGTCGCCGGGGCCGCGCTGCTCGCCCGCCGGTCGCTGGGCCAGCACATCGAGGAGAGCTGACATGCGGGTGACCCTGGTCGAGGGGGACATCACCGCCCAGCGGGTCGACGTGATCGTCAACGCGGCCAACTCGTCGCTGCTCGGCGGCGGAGGCGTCGACGGGGCGATCCACCGCCGGGGCGGGCCGGCGATCCTGGCGGAGTGCCGGGCGCTGCGCGCCTCCCGGTACGGCCGGGGTCTGCCCACCGGGCAGGCGGTCGCCACCACCGCCGGTGACCTGCCGGCCCGTTGGGTGGTGCACACCGTCGGCCCGGTCCACTCCATCACCGAGGACCGGTCGGCCCTGCTGCGGGACTGCTACGCCAACAGTCTCGCCGTCGCCGACGGGTTGGGTGCGACCACCGTCGCGTTCCCGCTGATCTCCGCCGGCGTCTACGGCTGGCCGATCGACGACGCGGTACGCCAGGCGCTGACCGTGCTGCGCCCTGCGACGCCGGCCCAGGTCACCGAGGCCCGACTGGTGCTCTTCGGCGTCGATACCCACGCGATCGCCACCCGCGTCCTCGCCGAGGGCTGACCGGCGGCCGGGCTTCCCGGTGGTGGGGTGATCCGGCCGGATGTGTCGTCAGGTGAGTTCGCGGAGGCAGGACCAACTGGATGCCGTCTGGCGGTAGCCGAGTCGGGTGTTGATCGCCAGCATCGGGGCGTTGGCCTCGTCGTTGGCGGTGTAGGCAGTCCGTACCCCATTGCCGGCGGCCCGGTGCAGCGCGGCCTGCTTGGTCAGTCGCGCCAGCCCTCGGCCCCGGTACTCCGGCCGGGTCGCGGTGTAGTCGGACCACATCCGGTCGCCGTCCCGCTTGACCAGGCTGAGCGCGACCAGCGCACCGTCGACCTCGGCGACGGTGCTGGCGTCCCGGTCCAGCCCCGGGTTCTCCCAGCACTCCGACCGCCAGTAGGAGTAGCTGGTCGCGTCCACCGGCACGTCGCCCGGCTCGTCCGGAGCGGCGGCGTCGTCGAGGAGATAGACCTGGTACGGGTCGAGCCCGGTGAGCGGGAGCAGACGTACCCCGGCGGGCGGTTCGGGCATCGGTGGTGCCGGGCGGAGGTCGAGCGCCGAGTAGCGCAGTTCCCGGCTCGGGGTGAACCCGTGCCGGCGGGCGTACGGCAGGGAGTCGGTCAGCGCCCAGGTCCGCACCCGGCGGACCCGGAGCGACCTCAGGTGCGCCAGAGCGGCGGTGAGCAGCGCCGTTCCGGCCCCCCGGCCCCGATGCCCCGGATGCACGTGCAGGGTGGAGATGTCCCCGAAGTCCGGCTCGGAGGTCTGAGCGTTCCGGAACGCCGAAACCCAGCCGGTGATCTGCCCGTCCGTCTCGGCGACCCAGGCCGCCCAGTTCTCCTCGGGTGGTGGTTGGGCGATCATCTGCCGGGTCGACGCGATCCCCCGCACCAGGTACGGATGGACGAGCGACCGCAGCGCCACCACCCTCGGCGCGTCGTCTGGTCGGGCGGTACGGATCAGCACCCGCGCCACCCCGCCCCCGGCCGGACTGCGGAGCGCTTTTCCTCGTCGCCGGGAGGCACGGGCGAGGGACGACGCGATACAGCGGTGGCAGGCATGCCCGCGAGCGTAGGCATCCGTCGCAGCCGACTGCTACGGCTTTACGTCGTCCCCTACCGTCGTCGCTCTGTGTAGCGGTTGAGAGGGAATGTGACCGTGGCTACTCCAGGTAATCGCCCGCCCACCCCCATCACTTCTCACTTCCTTCCTTTGCTCTGCTGCCCTCTGCGCGACAGGTGTCTGACCTGGCGCAGGGTGGGCGGACGCCCTGCTGATGCTTATCGTGGACGACTACTCACGGTGCCTGTCGCTTGGATGGCAGCAGAGCAAAGCGTCGAGATGGGATGTGGGTGGGCTGCGGCTATGTCACTCAAAGTGATCATGTCGGGCGATGCTCAAATATGCCGGGCGGCCGGGCGGCCGGGCGGCCGGGTGGCGGGGTGGCCGGGTGGCGGGAAGTGCGGGGAAGTGGGCGAGTAAGGCGCGAGTGGGGGCGGCGGAGGCGTGGGTGTCGGGCCGGGAGCGTCGGGCGGGGAGCAGGGGGCGGGGAAGGGAGCGTCGGGCCGGGAGCGGGGCGGGGGAAGGGAACGGGCGGAGGGGTCAGGCGGACTGCCGGATCACCAGCTCGGTCGGCAGCACCACCGCCCGCTCCACCTCCGCACCGTCGGCCAGGGCCAGCAGCAGCCGGGTCATCTTCCGGCCCAGCTCGACGATCGGCTGGCGCACGGTGGTCAGCGGCGGCTCGGTGTAGGCGGCCGTCTCGATGTCGTCGAAGCCGATCACCGCGACGTCCTCCGGCACCCGCCGCCCCGCCTCGTGCAGCGTCCGCAGGGCGGCGTGCGCCATCAGGTCGGAGGCGGCGAAGACCGCGTCCAGATCGGGGTACGCGGCGAGCAGCCGACGCATCGCGATGGTCCCCGACTCGCGGGTGAAGTCGCCGTACTCGATCATCTGCGGCAGGCCGGCGGCGACCACGGTGTCGCGGTAGCCGGCGAGCCGTTCGATGCCGGCGACCATGTCCTGCGGGCCGGCGATGGTGGCGATCCGGCGACGACCGTTGTCGATCAGGTAGCGGGTCGCCCTGGCGACCCCCCCGATGTGGTCCACGTCGATGTAGGGCACGTCGGCGGCGTCCAGCGGGCGGCCGCTGCACACCACCGGGATGCCCAGCCGGGCGAGCCGGCCGGGCAGCGGGTCCTCCCCGTGCAACGAGGCGAAGAGCACCCCGTCGACGTGCCGGCCGGTGGTGTAGCGGGCGACCCGGTCGTGCCCGGCGGGCGAGCCGGCGAGCATCAGCACGAGCTGCTTGTCGGCGGCCTCCAGTTCCTGGGCCGCGCCCCGGATGAGCCCGGGGAAGACCTGGTCGTCGGAGAAGACCCGGGTGGCCGCCTCCGGCAGCACCAGGGCGACCGAGTCGGTCCGCTGGGTGACCAGGCTGCGGGCGGCCAGGTTCGGCACGTACCCCAGCTCGGCCACCGCCCGGCGGACGGCCTCCTGGATCGGCTCGGCGACCGTGGTGGAGCCGTTCACCACCCGGGAGACCGTCGCCCGGGACACGCCGGCCTGCCGGGCGACCTCCTCCAGGGTGGGTCGCTGTGCCGCCGTCATACCCGCCACCACCACCTCGTCACAGCCCGTTCCGGGAGATCACCTCCTGGTACCACCGGGCGCTCGACTTCGGGGTGCGCCGCTGGTTCAGATAGTCGACGTGGACGATCCCGAACCGCTTCCGATAGCCCTCGGCCCACTCGAAGTTGTCCAGCAACGACCATACGAGATAGCCGCGCAGGTCGACTCCGCGGGAGATGGCCTCGTGCGCGGCCCGCAGGTGCCCGTCCAGGTAGGCGATCCGGTCGGCGTCGTGGATCCGGCCCGCCGCGTCGGCCGCCGGGCTGCTGCCGTCGTCGGGGAACGCGCCACCGTTCTCGGTGATCATCAGCGGGAGCCCCGGGTAGTCGGTGGCGATCCGCACCAGCAGCCGGGTCAGCCCGGCCGGCTCGATCTGCCAGCCCATGTCGGACACCGGCCCGGTGGCGGGCAGGAACTCCACCGCCCCCTCGGTGCCCGGGTAGGCGCTGCTGCCCGCCCCGTCCGGGCGGCCCGCGACGTAGGTCGGCGAGTAGTAGTTGATGCCGAGCAGGTCGAGCGGCGCGGCGATGATCTTCTCGTCGCCGTCCCGGACGAACGTGGGCTCCACCATCCGGGCGACGTGTTCGAGCACGTCGGCCGGGTAGCCGGCGCCGGTCAGCGGGTCCAGGAAGATCCGGTTCTGGAGGCCGTCGACGAGACGTACCGCGGCGGCGTCGGCGGCGCTGCCCGGGTCGGCAGGCGCGACGTCCGCCGGGTTGAGGGTGATCCCGACCGTCCGCGCGCCCGCCGCCCGCAGCGCCCGCGCCGCAAGGCCGTGCCCCAGCAGCAGATGGTGTACGGCCCGGAACGCCGCCCCCGCGTCCTGCTCACCGGGGGCGTGCACCCCGTTGCCGTACCCGAGGTACGCCGAGCACCACGGTTCGT